>DAOUYY010000206.1 GCA_030665885.1 Fidelibacterota bacterium | reverse complement strand
ATGTGGGGGTTAATATTTTCTTTATAGAAAAAATTACTGCGGTCATAATTGCTGTAATTTTTATTTATATTAATTATAGAGGCGCTTCTGAAACCGGTAAGATTGGTGCATTTTTTACACTTGGGCAGACGATTTTTCTAATATTTATTGGTATAGTTGGCTTTATTGTTGTTATTAAAGACCCTTCTCGCCTGCAAAACTTCCAGCCATTTATGCCAAGAGGTTGGGCAAAACTTTTTGTTACAATGGGGTTTACTTACGTCGCTTTTGAAGGCTTCGAGGTAATAGCTCAAGCAGGTGATGAAGCAATAATGCCAAAAAAGAATCTTCCCAAAGCAATGATATATTCTGTGTTTATAGTTACTCTAACTTATGTTGCTGTAGCATTTGCAACAGTTGTGGCTGTAAAAGCCGGATCGCCTGGTGTTGGTGGTGAAGTTTGGCAGTGGATAGGAAGCTATCACGAGAAAGGATTCGGAGAAGCAATTGGGCGTCTTATGCCTTATGCAAATTTTTTATTAACACTTGCTGTAATTTTTGCAAGTACTTCCGCCTTAAATGCGACTATCTTCTCTGCTACCAGAGCTTCCTATGCGCTTGGACGTGATCATATGTTGCCAGGTACAATGGCTAAAATATCTAAAAAACGTAAAACTCCTTGGGTAGCTTTACTTTTTACCGGTGCTATTATTATTTTTGTAGCGGTATTCCTTAATACAATGGACGTTGCCTCAAGTGCAAGTATTATGTTTTTATTCCTTTTCTTCTTAGTGAATCTTTGTGTGATAGTAATACGAAGAAATATGGCAGATGAACTTGAATACGGTTTTATGATGCCGTTTTTCCCCCTTTTACCTGTTGTGGCTATCATCTGTCAGGCTATTCTTGCTATCAATCTTCATGAAGTTAGTTACAAAGCTTGGATCATTGGGCCTTCGTGGATTATCGCTGGAATTATGATATATCTTTTTTATTCGAAATCTCATGCTATTACGACAGAAGATGAAATTTTAGTCATTGAAGATGAAAAAGCCTCCGAAGAGGTTGGATACAATTATAACATAATGATAGCGGTTGCCAATCCGGAAAATGCACTTGGTTTGGTGCGTAATTCATACAAGTTATGTGGTGCAAAGAATGCCCAGGTAGAGTTACTTCATATGATACCAGTACCTCAACAGGTTCCCCTTAGTGATGCAAGTCAATATATGATTGAAGGAAAAGAAAGCATCATCGAAATGATGATTTATCTTGAGCCGCTTTTTCCAGTAAGTACAACATTACGTTACTGTCGTAGTATTGCTCGTGGAATTGTAAGTGCCGTGAGAGAGAAAAAGGTGGATATGCTAATTATGGGATGGCACGGTAAACCAAAAAACCAGGAGTTTAGTTTAGGAAGTACTATAGACCCTATTATTGAGCGTTCTCCATGTAGCGTTGTGATATTGAAAGATTGCGGGAATCGCACATTTAAGAAAATATTTGTTCCACTTTCAGGAGGTCCAAACTGTGGATTTGCACTTGAAGTTGCAACTATTCTTGCTGAAAAAGAACATAGCCAGATTGTCGCATTCAACGTCGAAAGCGAAAACTACACATTTGATATTGATGCTTTTGTAAAAAGAATGGAACCACGTTTAAAACATTATTCAGGAGATATTGCGTTAAAAAAAGTAAAAGCGAAAAATGTTGAGCGTGCGATCCTTAAGGAAGCTCAGCACTATGATTTGGTTGTTATAGGTACTACCCAACAGCCGTTAATCAGTCAGTTTTTAAAAATATCATTACCTGAAGTTATAGCGCAAAAATGTAATAAACCTGTTGCTATAGTTAAAGCATCTGGTGGTATAAGGTCATGGGTCAAACGCTGGATATAAATTGATCAAGATATTGTTTCATATTTTTCGGAAATAACATTTTATCCCTTCGAGTTTGTATTTATAGAGGTCATTTTTACTAAAAGTCCCGTCCCGA
The DNA here is from genome assembly GCA_030665885.1 of Fidelibacterota bacterium. Taxonomy (GTDB): domain Bacteria; phylum Fidelibacterota; class UBA2242; order UBA2242; family UBA2242; genus BS750m-G69. Next base: position 2,506 of record DAOUYY010000206.1, on the reverse strand, counting down.
GGATCCTTCGCATCCGAAAGGATCCCTTCGGGAGAAGTCCTCTCTCGAAGAGATCCCTTTGGGACGTGACCGTTGGGAAAGGGAAAGTATGTCTATAGAAGAATGGTATAAAATAATACCAGTTCCATAGGAACAGCATGTTCGATTAAGTTAGATAATAAAAAAATACATTTCAATTAAACATCTAATATGATATATTTGCCAGTTTAAAAATTGGGAGTTTATTAAATGGGAAAGTCAATAATTCAAAAGATAAGAAATATAGGTATTGTCGCTCATATTGATGCTGGGAAAACAACAACCACTGAACGAGTGCTATTTTTTACAGGTATCACTCATAAGATTGGGGAAGTTCACGACGGACAGGCAGTGATGGATTTTATGCAGCAGGAGCAGGAACGTGGTATTACTATTAGTTCGGCTGCCATTACAACAGATTGGAAAGATCATCAGATTAATATAATTGATACACCCGGGCACATAGATTTTACACTAGAGGTTGAAAGGTCACTTCGTGTTCTTGATGGGATTGTTATGGTGTTTTGCGCTGTTGGTGGAGTGGAACCACAAAGCGAGACAGTATGGCATCAAGCGGATACATATAAAGTTCCACGTATTGCATTTGTCAATAAGATGGATCGGCAGGGTGGTAATCTATTTCAGACGGTTGAAGCGATGAACAAAATGCTGGGAGCTAATGCTGTTCTTTTCCAGATTCCTATTGGGGAGGAGTCTAATTTTAGAGGCATTATTGATCTTGTGACTATGAAGTTAATTACATATAGTGAACTGGATATGAAAATTTCTGATATTCCTGAAGATTTATGTCAAGAAGCAAACAGTCTGCATACACAATTAATCGAGCAATTGTCTGATTTTGATGAATCATTAATGGAAAAATATCTCGACGAAGAAGAAATAACCATCAGCGATATAAAAAAAGCTGCCCGTCATGCAGTTTTAAATCTTCTTATCACTCCAGTATTTTGTGGCTCAGCTTTTAAAAACAAAGGTATCCGATTACTTCTCGATGCTGTTGTGGATTATCTTCCTTCACCAATTGACAGGGGTATTGTTTTGGGGACTGATGCTAATGATCCTGAAACAACCATTTCTCGAAAGCCTTCTTATAGGAGACCATTTTCTGCTATTGCTTTTAAAATTAGCACAGATGCCTATGTGGGTCAGCAGACATTTATACGTGTCTATTCAGGTGAGTTGAGAGCCGGTAGTTATATTTACAATTCATCGAAGGGAGAAAAGGAAAGAGTTGGGCGGATTTTAAGAATCCGTGCTAATAATAGGGAAGAGTTAAGTGTACTTAAGGCTGGAGATATAGGATCGCTAATCGGTATGAAATATACAACAACCGGTGATACTTTATGTGATAAGGAGTATCCTATTCTTCTTGAGAATATTCACTATCCGGAAACAGTAGTAGATATGAAGATCGAGCCTTCAAGCACTAAAGAGAGGGATAAATTAGGTAATGCATTAAATAAATTGGTACTTGAAGACCCCTCTTTCAAAGTACACTTTGATGATGAAACTGAGGAAACTGTCATTTCAGGTATGGGTGAACTTCACCTGGAAGTGATAGTTGACCGTTTAAAAACTGAGTATAAATTAAATGTAGCAGTAGGAGAGCCCGCCGTAGCATTTCGGGAGACAATTACTCGTGAGGTACGTCATGAGTATAAATATAAAAAACAGACTGGTGGCAGAGGTCAGTTTGCGCATATTATTTTCAGACTTGAACCTAATCCTAAAAAGGGTATTGAATTCATTGATCATATCAAAGGCGGCAATATTCCAAGAGAGTATATACCTGCAGTTGAAAAAGGATTTCGCAAAACTGTAGAAAAAGGACTATTGGCTGGTTATCCGATGGTGGATATTAAATTTGTATTGATTGATGGAAGCTATCATTCTGTTGATTCCAGTGAAATAGCTTTCCAGGTATGTACTTTTCAGGGGTTAAGGACTGTTGTTAATAAAGCTGCGATAAAGTTACTGGAACCTGTTATGAAAATTGAAATCAATACTCCCGACACTTATATGGGAGATATAATTGGTGATATCAATAGGAGGCGAGGAAAAATCAACAATATGCGCCGTTATCGGAAGGGATCACAGAAACTCACAGGTACTGTGCCGTTGATGGAAATGTTTGGATATGCATCTGCATTACGGACGCATTCCAGTGGGCGTGCAAACTTCTCTATGGAATTCCTTAAATATGCACCACTCCCGAAAGCCATAGAAGAAATGGTTATTGAAGAGCGAATGAAAAAAAGAAAAGGATAATTTTATCCAGTATAGTTGTTATATTATTATGGGGCTTTTGATACTTTGATTTGAACCATTCACAGCTTAGAATTTTATAACTGTTTATATAGTAGAACATATATTAATTAATTGACCTAATTTCTAATTGACCTAATTAATCTAAAGAATGACGCAAAAAAATAACAACAAAAAATACGATTTAGAAGAAAGAACAGCA
>DAOUYY010000178.1 GCA_030665885.1 Fidelibacterota bacterium | reverse complement strand
AATCTATCGATATTTGCAAAAAATAGTTCACATTACGTTTTATATCATATTTTTATTGCAATATAGATGAAATGTAGAACAGACTTTCTAGTCTGTTTGCGATGAAACGAAGTGAATCGCTTTTATTCTCAAGTTAGGTGATAAATATAGATTACACAGACAGTCCCGACAGACTCCCCTGGAGGAATGTCTGTGCTACAAATAGATTTTCATATAAAAATAAACTTTCTCTCAAAGAGAATCCTTTGGATCAGCCTGCCCGACTTCTACCTTGATGAAAATCGGGGGGGGGGCAGGCGGGTCTGTTTGCGAGGAAATGAAGTAATTCGCTTCTATTTAAACCTTCCGAAGGCCATCTCCTCAGGAGTTCCTATGAAAAACCCTTCGGAAGGTTATATTTATATCACTTGAGAAAAGTAACTAAAAGAATCACCGTTGTCTGAAAAATGATAAAATTCAGCTCATTCCACTAAAAAAACAACTCACCCGCCACGGTGAACTCAAATAGGCTTTTCTTCTTTACATTCTATTCACCAAATTTCATAACGCATTTTTTAGTAGTCAGTACAATTTCTACGATATGAATCAATCATCTTTAATAAATCATGCAAACACTATTGAAAAATGTAGGGTGGCAATATTTTTACTAATACTTATATGCTGTATGCGGTTCATGAACGGATATTTTTAAAATACAAAGTTTACTGAATCTGTATATTTTTATTGATATTGTTTCAAAAAGGATTCATATTAAAACCATCATGAATGATGTTATTGTAAATTTAGGTATAAAAGGTTTTGAAATCTAAACGCTCGTCCAAATTCGCTCTTCTTCTCATTTTCATTATCATCTGTATATTCTTTTATATCTATTTCAAAAAGATTTATAGAGATTTATCCAAAGATGTTAAAAATGCTAAGCATAAAACTGAGGAGGTGATACAGTGAAATTAGAACGCAATCAGACTGTATTAGTTGTTATTGATGTTCAATCAAAACTGCTTCCTGTGATTTATGATTATCCTGCACTTGTCGAAAATATAAAGAAAGTAATTCAGGGTGCACAAATACTTGGAATCCCGGTAGTACTCACCGAACAGTATCCAGAAGGATTAGGTTTAACCGTTGATGAGATTAGAGAAACACTAAGTGAATATAATCCAATCGAAAAAATGTCCTTTTCGTGTTGCGGAGAGGAAAATTTTATTGAGAAAATCAAGCAACTGAATCGTAATAAAATACTTGTTTGTGGAATTGAAGCACACGTATGTATTTATCAAACATGTATGGATTTGCTTTCCGAAGGATATGAAGTTCACCTTTTAGTCGATGCAATTTCCAGCAGAAAGAAAGAGAATAAAGATTTAACAGTCGAAAAACTTCATAGAGGTGGTGTTCAAATCACAAGTGTAGAGATGGCTTTGTTTGAGATTTTAAAAGAGGCTAGTGTTAATGAGTTCAGAAAAATATCGAAGATAATAAAATAAGTTATAGAAATACTGAGTAAAAAAGGTTATTAAAGGAAAGGTCAAGATTTCAGACATTAAAATTAGCATTAAATCTAAGATTAACTCAAAATAATAATAACTATCCCCGGGTTCTTAGTATCCTAAACCAGGTAAATTTCTCCGGAGGCAGTTGAAAAGTACAAAAATAGAAAGGATTTTTTATGAACATTGAAAGCATTCAGAGAGAAATTAAAAATCAAGGAATTGATGGTTGGCTTTTTTACGATTTTCATAATCGTGATGCTATGGCATACCGGATCCTAGGGATGGAATTTAACAAATTTACCACGCGCCGCTGGTACTACTTTGTGCCAGCAGAGGGCAAACCTGTTAGGCTTGTATCCGCTGTCGAAGCGACTAAGTTGGATTCTCTACCCGGTACTTTAAAAGTGTATAGGTCATGGGAACAACTTAATCAGGCAATCAAAAAAATGTTATCTAATTCAAAAAAGATTGCAATGCAATATTCTCCAAATAATAATATTCCCTATGTTTCGATAGTGGATGCAGGAACAATTGAATTAATCAGATCGTTTGGTTTAGAAATTGTCTCATCAGCAAATTTAGTTCAATTATTTGAAGCAATTATTGATAAGGATGGTTACCATTCACATCTTGAAGCGGGAGATAAGATTCAGAAAATAAAAGATGAAGCCTTTGCACTTATTGAAGAAAAAATCCGTAAAAATGAAAAAGTTACTGAATACGAAGTTCAACAATATATTGTTAAAAGGTTTCTTGAAGAAGGATTAAATGACGATGGCGACCATCCAATTGTCGGTGTGAATGAACATCCTGCTAATCCGCATTTTGAACCTACGCCTGAAAATACCTTTGCTATAAAAAGAGGTGATACTATTTTGATAGATTTATGGGCAAGAAAAGATAATGATAAAGCAATTTATTATGATATTACATGGTGTGGATATGCTGGTACTACACCGCCTGCAAAATATGTAGAGATTTTTAATGTTGTACGTGATGCACGTAATGCTGCCAGAGACTTTGTCAGGGATAAATTTGCTAAGGGTGAAAAATGCTATGGCTATGAAGTGGATGATGCATGTCGTAAAGTTATAGAGAAAGCCGGTTATGGTGAATATTTTGTTCACCGTACTGGTCATTCAATTGGACATGAAGTTCATGGAAATGGTGTAAATATTGACAATCTTGAAACAAAAGATGAGCGTAAACTTATGCCCGGTATATGTTTCTCTATCGAGCCAGGTATTTATCTTCCAGGTGAAATGGCAGTTCGCTCGGAAATAGACGTATTTATTACAAAAGATCGTGAAGTGGTTGTTGCCGGTAATGAGCAGTCAGAATTAATTTTGATGGATGTATGATGGAAGAGATTCGATTCCAAAATACACCAAAAGACACATGAGTCCTTCATTGCAAATATTAAGATTTATAGATAAAACCAATTTGGCTTTTATTTACTATCGGTATTGAAAAAAAGTGGTTTTATCTCTGTTACTGCAATTTAAGTGTTTTTCTGTATATATAACGGGAAGGGAATTTTAAAAAATGAGGAGTAGAAAATGTTAATTTATCTTTACATCATTTTTGCTTATCTGTTAGTACTAACTGTCTTTAATTTTTACCGCAGTAAAAAGATAAAGAGCCAGGAAGATTTCATGGTTGCCGGACGTAGTTTAAGTATGAAAGTAATGGTATTTACGCTGATTTGTACCTGGATAGGTTCGGGTACATTTATTGCCGGAGCAGAATATGCAGCACATGCTGGATGGTCAAGTTTATGGATGCCAGCAGGTGCCTGGTTTGGAATTATAGTTATATACTTTTTAGCAGCTAAGATCAGAACCTTTGGACAATATACTGTTGGAGACATTCTTGAAACTCGCTATGGGAAAGTCGCCAGAGTGGTTGGTGCAATTATGATTATCATTGCATTTACAACTATTGTGTCATATCAATTTCGCGCCGGTGGGTTGATTTTAAACATTGCGACCGGGGGAACTCTTTCTGTAGCAACAGGACAGGCAATAGCCGCGACCTTTGTAATTCTTTTTACAGCTTTAGGTGGGATGGTTGCAGTTGCTCATACTGATTTACCTAACGGAATAATTATTCTTTTAGCATGTTGTATTGCTTTACCATTAGTGATGTTATTTTCTGGTGGAGCTGATGCAGTTGTTCAGAATTTACCTGCTACTCATACCGCTGTTTTCTCTGAGGACTTTGGGCAGTACCCTGCATTAAAAGCTGGCGGATACTTTTTGGCGACTTTACTGTTGTTGATGGGTATACAATCAATGTACCAGAAGTTTTACAGTGCCAAAACGCCAAAAGATGCAAAACAGGCAGTTGGGTTGTGGATTGTTGGAACGATTGTAGTTGAAGTAGTTGTCGTAGCGATTGCTATTTACGCTGCGTCAATACATTGGGTTGATATTAAGGAGTTTGAAGTTGTTGAAAAAGTGAAACAGGAAGTGATTGCTGAAAAACTCGATCCGGCGATGTCACTTGATAGGGCAAACTCAATGGTTTCCGTAATGCAGGCAAAAGGTGCTTTAAAAACTGATCAGATATCAAATCTCATTGCTAAAATAAATGCTGATTTAGGGTCAGTTAAGACAAAAGCAGAACTTCTTAATGTGAGCGTAGGTTTAGACCCTGCAGCAATCGTTCTTAAAGCTGCTGAAGATATTTCAGTTGGGTTTAAATCTCCAGGTGGAAAAATGACATTATTGTCTATTATTGGATTGATAGCAGGTGGTTTACTTTTAGCAGCTGCTTGCGCAGTTGTTTTATCTACCGGAATGAATTACCTGCTTTCGCCAACGACAAATGTAATGCGAGATATCTATCAACGATTTATTAATCCCGATGCAACTCAGTCCCGTATGGTTGCATTACAGAAAGTCGTTGTAACAATTATTGGAGTTTTTGCATTTTTATTAATTTTTATACCAACTGTTAAAGGCTCGAAGATCTCGGTACTTAGATATGCCTATGTCGCTTATACAATGTACGGTGTAACAATTACTCCGGCACTGATTGCTGCTCTGACATGGAAACGCGCCACGAAAGCGGGTGGAGTTGCGTCAATAATAGCCGGCGCTTCAGCGGCTATTGTTATGGAGCTGGTTATTCCACATTTATTTCCTTCAGTACTCAAAAGTGGAGATCCGTGGGGAATTCCTGGAATTTATATTTCATTTATTGCATCTATCGGTTGCTTGATAATTGTTAGTCTAATGACTTCTCCTCCTGAACCTGAAGAACTGGAGAAGTTATTTCCTACAGAGAAAATTGCATAAAAATTAATCATAAATACACTTAAAGCACCAATATTATTCGTAATAATAGAAAATGGCAAAACAAAGCCCTTAAAATTTTTTCAGGCATTTACTGCACAAGAATTATTACAAAAAAAGGGTATATAGAGTTTTTATTTTATTTCAAAAATAGCATTTTTCGACTTTGTGTTCTTTTATCTCCGCTAAGTCTATAGATATAAATTCCTGAGTTCATTGATTTGCCATTAATATTTCTGCCATCCCAGGAAATTGAATAATGACCTGAAGTTTGGTATTTTTTCAGTAAAGTTCGTATTTCTCTTCCTTGTAAGTCAAATATTTTCAAATTCAAATTCATATCGTTATTCAACTTATATGAAATCAAGGTTGATTGATTAAACGGATTAGGATAATTTTGCTTCAACGAAAACTCTCCTATAATATCCCCTTCACTCGGATCAATATCATTTAAACATTCGCCGGGGATATTTATGTCTATCCAGGAAATTCTGTTATATATCCACTGTTTCATCCAATTAATTTCAGATATGTACGTAGTTCTATTTTGCCAACCATTCGGATTGGGCCAAACGTAGTGACCAAGAACATCTGGCCATCTTTCATAATTCCTTACCCGAGATTCATCTAAATAATTGACTAATGAATCTATACAGCTAAAAATA
>DAOUYY010000197.1 GCA_030665885.1 Fidelibacterota bacterium | reverse complement strand
AACACATGAAAAACGGAACTATTCATCATATTGAAGGAAGTATGAATGGAGCGCTGGGAAAATTTGCTTCTCAGGGAAAGATGAAAGGAGTTGGCGTTCTTCGTTCTCATGGCGGTAGGTATCAAGCAGTTCAGGATGGCGAGGTTCAAATTGATATTGCTGTAATAGCTGCACCAACTGCTGATCCATTTGGTAATGCAAATGGATTGACCGGACCCTCTGCATGCGGTCTTTTAGGTTTTGCTCTTGCTGATTCCCAGTATGCCGAAAAAGTTATTATTATAACTGATAACTTAGTACCGTTTCCGTGTATTCCCTGGCAGATCCATGGAAATTACGTAGATTATGTAGTAAAGGAAGATAAAATCGGTATTCCTGATAAAATCGTCTCCGGGACAACAAGAATTACAAAAAGTCCGGATCGCCTTTATATTGCAGAACTAACTGCAAAATTCTGCGATGCAGCCGGTTTGATAAAAGATGGCTTTTCTTTTCAGGCTGGAGCAGGTGGAACATCACTTGCCATTGGAAACTACTTTGGCGAGTTAATACGCAAAAAAGGTATTAAAGCCCGTTTTGCCAGGGGTGGAAGTAACAAATATCTAGTAGAAATGCTCGAAGAAGGATTAGTAGAATACATTTTAGATGGGCAGACTTTCGACTTGGAAGGTGTCCGTTCTATGCGTGAAAATCCAAACCATGTTGATACAAGCCCATTTACAAGTTACAATTATCACGGCAAAGGCAATTTTGCGCCGATTTTGGATATTGTAATTTTAGGAGCAACCGAAGTTGATGTGAATTTTAATGCTAATGTGGTCACTCACTCCGATGGCTATCTACTACATGGAATCGGTGGCTGGCAGAACTGCCTTTTCGGTAAAAACGTAATCCTCCCAATTCCACTGTTTAGAGATAGAATTCCCATTATTCGAGATGAAGTAACAACAATCTGCGGACCGGGTGAACTAATAGATGTTATTGTAACTGAAAGGGGAATTGCTATCAATCCTCGCAGGAAAGACTTAATAGAAAAAGTAAAAGATTCAGACCTCCCGATTAAAACAATCCATGAATTGAAAGATGAAGCAGAAAAAATATGTGGAAAGCCCCAAAAAGCGGAATTTGATGATAAAATTATTGCCGCTATAAAATGGGTGGATGGAACAGTTATAGATATAGTGAGGAAGGTTAAAGAATAGACCTGATGATTGTCGATTGTTGATTGTTGATTGTTGATTGCAAAATGCAGATTTTGGAATGGGGAATGTAACCCAAAATCTAAAATGCTTAATGCGGATTGTCGATTTTTTTAATCATGGCTTAGAATTAACTTTTTTCTTTTACCTTTTTACTTCTGAAAAAGAGTCATACCATATTCTTTAATCTATTGCCTGCCCTGTAAGGAGCTTGCGACTGTACAGGGTCTATTGTTCACCTGATGATTGTTGATTGGCGATTGTTTATTTTTTTTAATAACTCAAGTTTCGCAAAATCCTTCTCCTCAATTTTGTAGAAAACCTATTTGACATATATTCGGTAATGTATGCAAAACCTAATTAGAAACTAGTAGAGCGTATCATCAATATACTTACATTACATCTGTTAATAATTCAAATTTAGTAACCGTTCACGGACGAATTAATATTATACACAATAAGATTCTCCGGTATGATTATAGAAAGACAGTTGAGACAACACCCAAATTTATTTGGGTGTTATGAACGAATGTTACCCACAAACTCGAACCGATTTATCGGTTTATCTATTGCTGCGGTTTTTCATATTCCATCTCGGGTAAACCGCTGAAGCGGTTATAGTTGGCGTTGTGCCGGTTGTTTCCTGCCACCACAATGAATTGTGGTGTTGTCTCAATCCTGACCTGGGATAAGTTGCATTTCCCTCAGATCCGTATGTAAATTTTTATCCTATATCAGCTCCGAAGGAACCTCCGCTGGGGGAGTCCTTTATTAATTAAGTACTCCGTGAACGGTTACTAATAAAATAAGCCGAAGAATTATTTACATTAACAAAGCTAATTTACTTAAAGGGATAATTCGGAATAAAACCAGTAACGAAGTATGTCGAGTGGTTCAAAACTTTTCACAATGAGTTCTGGTTTTTCAGATTCAATTTTCTTACGCCATTCCTCTCTGCGTAAAATCACAACGCTTTTCATACCATTTCGGTGAGCACATAGAACATCATAGACGGTATCTCCGATAATAACTACATTTTCTGGCTCAAAACACTCGGAAAATTGTTCACTGACTTTTTTCAATGCTATCAATGGAAGTTCATTTCTATCAGCGCTATCACTGCCAAATACACCGAACGAAAAATATTCTAATAATCCAAAGGGTGATAATTTTATTCGAGCACCTCTTCCCACATTTCCCGTAATAATACCAACACGGAATGGACTACTTTTTAAAAACTCAAGAAACGATACTGCACCGGGAAAAAGAACTTTATCATTGCTTTTAGGATAATTCTCCACCAGAAGTTCAAGATAACGCTCTATTATCTTCCCTACCTTTCCATTTATACGATTGGGATCGTAAGCAAGACGGGTTAACGCATTTTCAACAATGACCGGATCAGTCAAACCTGCAAAATGCTCAACTTCAAAATCTAAAATTTCACCGCTATCTTCTTGAATTGCCTGTGAAAGCGATTGCCTCGGTGCCATACCAGGCGAAATGAGCGTTCCGTCAATATCAACTAAGATAAGTGTTTTATTCTTCTGCATCTAAAATCTCCAGGTAAAATTAACCGCCAATAAGATAAGTCGCAAAGAATTATTTGTTTATAATATACATCATATTGTTAACTTTAGAAAATACCTCTCTCCGGGACACATTAATAAAATAGAGATAGAAAAGTGCAGAGAAATAAATAATTGTTTGAATAAATTAGATTAGCTAAATTTACCGTGAGATGATTAAAATTCCATCGAAACTTTTTAATTGCACTTAAAAGCTAAATTACAAAAATATACCGAAAGTTTATTATTAACAAAAACACTGAATTATTCAATTTGAAAACCAATTAGGGAGAAGCTATCATGAAAAAGTATTCTAGCACACATCAGTTATTAATTTTATTACTTTTAATTGTTAATCAAAGTCTCATTTTCGGTTCGGATTGGATCAGTCAACTTAATGAAACCATAAAAAATAATGGACAAAACTGGAAAGCAGGTGAAAATTGGGTAACCGCGCTTTCACCGGAAGAAAGAGTAAAACTCTGTGGTGAGTTTATGGTACCTCCAGAGAATGCCGCTGCAAAATTAATTACAATACAAGTTCCGGAATCATTACCAACACATTTGGATTGGACTGACAATGACGGCAACTGGGTTACTTCTGTAAAAAACCAGGGACAATGCGGTAGCTGCTGGGCATTTTCCGCAAATGCACAAGTTGAAACATGGTGGAAAATTAGCAATGATAGTCTTGCAAATGACATCGATTTATCAGAACAATTTCTTATCTCTTGTAGCGATGCTGGTGATTGCGAAGGCGGTTCCACATACGAGGCTTTAGAATTTTATCGGGACAATGGTGTACCTACCGAATCATGTTTAGAATATTCCGCAAGTAGCGATATTCCCTGTTCAAACGCTTGTTCAAACTGGCTTGATGAAGCAATCACTATTCCCGGCTGGGGTTTTATCACCTTGGATGAGGATATTCTCGACAACATCAAAGCGGCAGTTTACAGACATCCGGTCTCGGCATCTTATCTAGTCTATAACGACTTTTACTATTATAGTAGCGGCATATATGAACATAAAGAAGTTGCCGGAGAAGAAAGTGGCGGACATGCAATTTTAATTGTCGGCTGGGATAACGATCAGGAATATTGGATTTGTAAAAATAGCTGGGGGGCTAATTGGGGTGAAAACGGTTATTTCCGCATAAAATGGCACAATTGTGAAATGGGAAATTATATGCCATTTATTTATAGCGAAATGATCGGGGAATCAGCCATAACCGCTTCACCTGATCAACTCGAATTTTCTCTGCCATCCGGCGACTCTTCGCAGGCAACTATAACACTAAATAATTTAAGTTCAAATACACTTGAATTTTCTGCTATTGATTTTCTTGTTCAATATGCCTGGCATCCTGATACCATGAATGCTTATGATGGAAAAAGTTGGTGGTGCGCAAAACCAGAAATAGCAGGTTATGAAAATGGATGGTTACAATATTTAGAGACCCCTATAATTGATTTAAGTAATACAACTTCACCGAGCTTAAGATGGATGGGTAATTGGTCGGTTGAAAATCCTGACGGCGCTGAAGAACCTTATGATGGCTGGGATGGTTGCAATGTTTGGATTTCAACTGATGGACGAAAGAGTTTTGATGTTGCAAGACCAAATAGCCCCGCTTACGATTGTCAAAGCCTATGGAGTTTCGGCGATGCTGAACAAGGCTGGAATATGGGACCAGGAATACCAGGATGGTGTGGCAGTAGCGATGGATGGACTTCTGTTGACTTTGACTTAACTCACTATATTTCAGATAGTGTAGTAATTCGGTGGGCTTTTGCATCAGATATGGGATACTGTTCAAACGATGACCCAAGTTTATTTGGTTTTTTAGTAGATAATATCGTCGTTGACGATGGTACTACCATACTATTTGAAAATTATGGTGAAGATATTAACTCAATGATACTTGACGGTTACAGC
>DAOUYY010000107.1 GCA_030665885.1 Fidelibacterota bacterium | reverse complement strand
CCCACTTTAATCGCCTCTCTCGAATCGGATTTGGAAAATCAGTAACTGAACGGATATAATCCTCAAAAGCAGAAGAGGAGTACCCATTTGCCCATTGTATAGTGTATGTTAATTTTCCTGAGTAAAAATTTGAATATCGCTTTGTAAGTTCAAATTCTAATCCTCGGGCACGCCCATAGCCATTATTATCGTATAAATCAACAGGAAGCCCTAAAGCTGCAAGTAAATGAGTTGTGCCTACTTGATTAGAGATGTCTTTGGTATAACTCTTGACATCAATTGCCCAGTTTTGTACTAATTCGTGAGTAAACCCAAATTCGTAAAGAACGGTTTGTTCAAAATCTAAATGTGGATTGCCTGTAAATCCACCTGTATAAGGATCACGATAGTAGAATTGAAGTTCAGGTAATTGATTAAAATGACCATAAGAGAAAAATATTATAGTGTGTATTGATATTGGGAAAGATATACCAAAGCGGGGACTGATTTTATATTTTAACTTTGACCAATCTGCTTTTAGACCGGTAGCATTTTCCCACTGTTGTTTCCAATTACTTTCCATGATTGTTGGGCCCGGTATGAACAAATCAGCACGTATACCTGCATTAATTATTAAGGTTTCTTTCTCAAACTTATCTTGAAAGTAATATGACCCCATAACTGGATAAGCGTCGAAAACCCACCGGTTTTGTCCAAATTCCTTATACGGTCCGTTAGGGGCTGGAAATTCAACCTCATTTTTAAATACGTGGTTTCCATAATTGGAAAGCTTAACGCCTCCATCTTGAATATCGATGTATTGAATGTCATTATATTGTAGCTCTATACCTGTTTTTATTAAATGCTCTGGATGAATTTGAGATGTTAGATCACCTTTTATTGTAAGCGTACGAGTAAAATCATCACGCCAGATGCTTTCATAACTGTATCTATCAAAGAAACCGTACGGATCTTTCCCTGAAGCTAGAGCAGAACTTACAATATAGTCTGGTGGCTCTGAGTAATTATTAGTATATGTGCGATAATCGTAGAATATACTGTCTTTCAAAAAAAACCAAAAGTCAGAAGGTGGATGCCCTTCCAGAGAAGCGTCATAATCTACTGAAAGGTAACCCACATTCACATTGTAAAACGTGGATTTTGATAATGTATGATTTATCCTAAAATTGAGATTTTGATTGCTGCGAGAGTATTCAATAGTATGATCAGGATAATTTTTCCATAACCATTCAAATCTGCTCCAACTTTTCCAAGAACCATGATAACTGAAAATCATTTTCAGCTGATTAGAAATTTGCCAATTCAGTTTAGCATTCAAATTCCCTTTGTTATTCTGTTTTTCCTTAATGTTCAAACCCAGTACAGTAATAGTATCTCGATCGCGGTGATTATTATATTCAGTATCTGTTAGATTTCCATTGCCAGAGATGAAGAAATTTATTTTACCGGGAATCTTCACTCCTAATTTGGGTAGTAAGTTTCTTGTAATAGGCTCAGGACTACCTATAAAGAATGATGAATATTGTGAATCGTATGGATTACCAAATAATTCAAATTCAGAACTCTTATATTCGATTCCGCCCTTGAATTTGTCTCCTCCGGAACGGGTAGTGATATTAACCACGCCTGATTGTGCCTGCCCGTATTCAGCATTAAATGCACCGGTTAGAAGCTCCATTTCTTCTATATCAACCACATTCAGGTCTAAAACGTCACGTCCTCCATAGATTGGATGTGTGACCGGCATTCCATCTACCATGAACAATATCTCTCCACCACGACCGCCGCGAACATGAATATCTTTCAGACTTTCATCCCTAACCTGTAGCTGAGTACCGTCTCCAAATTGGATTGCCTGGGAGCCTGCGTCAATAATCGTTCCACCATGCAGCCTAAATAAATCACTGGTTGATTCAAAGCCAGGAGTTAACTCCATCTCTTTCTTTGATGTAACTCGCCGTGTGGATGTAATATCTTTTTGAACCATCAATTGATCCGCTGTGACTATAATTATCGGAAATTCGATAGCTTTTGATTCCATCTGGAGATCAACCTGATTGGTTAAATCAACTTTAACCCTGACATTCTTAACTGTCATTGTATGATATCCAATGTAAGAGGTTTCCAATTCATAAGTCCCCGGAGGTATCTGTAAAATATAATAAAAACCATTTACATCTGTAGCGGCTCCTAAGGAAGTTCCCTTTATAACAATATTTACGCCGATCAAAGGTTCATCCGACTGCTTATCTGTGATTTTTCCCATTATTTTGCCTGTATTACCGGCAAATAACCCTGAAGACAGTATCCCTATTATTAATAATATTGGTAATATGCGTCTGTTAAATACCAAAATATATACTCCTTCTTATCATTAGTCTTTTACCCATATTTCAGGATTTTTCAATATCCCAGGCTTTGTAGCATCTCGGTAGCCATAGTTTGTGCATCGTCTTCCTCAATAAAATATATTGGAAAGCCCAGTACAATAGCGTCAAATACAGTACCATAATAGCGAAGACCAACCGCTGAACTTCTGTATATACCAAGCTGAGAATTTTCAGAGCATATATATCTGAAAATAACATCAGTGAAACCGGCACGCCTTGGCATGGTATTTATTTGGGCTAATTTTCCACTAAATGGGAAAGCCCACGCTAACTTTGTAGAGTCTACTTTTATATCACTGAATGTGCCCTTTCCCTCAGCGCCAACGAAATCACTGGGAACAAGAGGGGTTTCATCAGCTTCAAGGATATGCAAATAATCATGTATAAAAGATCCTTCCTGAAATGTTTTAGGAAATGGTTCCGCATAAGCAAATGATTTTAAGATTCTCCATCCGCCCATTATCAAACTTCCACCAATATTTAAATAATCTATAATATCATCAATATTTGCAGGGAGTTGATGAGCATCTTCTTCGGATGAAAAGGAACAAAGATTATCTGCGTGCCAAACAATAAGTTTATATTGACCTAAAGTTTCTTTAGGCGGCATTCCATTAACTTGAAAATCCCAGGACTCTTCTGTATTAAATATCTTTGAATAGAAGCTATCAACATCGGCATCACTGTGATAAGAATTAAGGGGAATGGGGAATTTCGATTCAATAGTCTCATCAACAATCAGAATATCTTTATTAAAAGTTGGTTTAACTAATTTAACAGTGACAGAGTCCCCAACCGGGTCAACTAAGTTCGTGTTATCACGTGAAGTGACTTTTATGATATGATCTCCATCTAATGGTTCAAAAAAATCCGGAGTAATCATGACTGTAGTATCCAGTCCCCAATTCCATTCTCCGTTATCTACTGCCCAGGCATATTCAACTACTTCTCCGTCTTTATCGCTTGCGGTAAAAGTTAATCGCACACCTTCCCACCAATCTGTTGTTTGTTCTATAACAAAGAATTGTTGATTATTTTTAGGAACCAGAATTTTTGTTTCCGGGAAGATTGTCTGGACAGTATAAAAACGCCTTTCGTCTGGGGTTGGATCAACGTCACCCTTATCATCTACGGCGCGAACCTGGAATATCTGATAATTTAAAACATCGCTTGACTCAAATGGTATGATTATGCTTGTTTCGTATGTTGCTGTCCATGGCTGAACGATAGAGTCGCCAATAAAAATATGATGAGTAATATAACGATACTCGTATCCAGCAATGCAGCCGTCATCATCCTCCCCATCCCAGTGGAGGGTAACCAATGCAAAAAGAGTGTCGTTTTTTATGGGTATATTAGCAAGGGTAGTATTTGGTGGAATATTAGGACTTGCTGGAGATGTTTCTCTTTCACAAGTATAAGTAAATACAAAAAGAACAAGAAATAACAACGGAGTTGTAAATTTAGCTAAAACTTTCATAGTGATCCTTCTCTTGCTACTTCTTTTAATAAATCACCTTAATTTCTTCGACTGAGTTTGCGAGAACAGTTTTTGTAAAATTATACTTCATTTAAAAGCAAAATAATAAAAATTATTTTTATTCGATTTGTATTTTTTAGCCTATTTAATAAAATATTTTATTAGGCATTGGTTCTAACGATATATAACGTTGGTTATACAAATATCTGGAATAAAATGATATGTATCCCGATATCTGGAGATGGATTTAAAAGGACTTATTTGTACATTTATTTCTGTAGTATCATTCTCAGATACATAAAAATCCTGATATAAATCTACAAACAAATCAGCGCCTTCCGGTGGTTGAACTTTGGTAGTAGAAATATCATAAGTACTATCAGCTGTATCTAATGTACAGATCTCTAACAAATCTGATGTAATGCCAAATCTTATCCTATCATAGTCTAACGGAGGAATATAAGATTCAAAAATTACAAATCTATTATATCCTGCGCTATCTCTTTTAATAATATTATAAGTTATTTCTTCCTGCTTATAGCTACTAATATCTTTATAAAGAATAGCATAGACAGTGTCCTTATATACTTTCCCTTGGAATATTTTTAGACTTAGGCTATCATTTTGGGAAACGTAAAGAGTATCAGTGACTTTTACTATACTAGTATCTTGAGGGTCTGACTGTAAAGTGACTCGAAGAACTCCTGGATCTGGAGACGGCTCCATTTCAGTATCGCAACTAATAATACTAATCAAGAATCCACAAACAATAGCTATAACTAATTTGAAATTAGAATATCTAATAAACATATAAATCGGCCTCAATATGTAATTTTCTCTATAGGGGCTTGAATCAAATATCCAAACCCCTATAGACAGTACCCAATCTACCGAATTAATATCATTTTTCTAACTTTTACATAATTATCTGTTTTCAATCTGTAAAAATAGACGCCACTTGCAACATTAACTCCCAAATCATTGGTGCCATTCCAAGTTTTTAGATATTTTCCAGAAGTCATGTTATCATTAACCATTGTTCTAACTTTCCGTCCCAGTATATCGTAAATAATAAGTGTAACTTTCTGATTCTCAGGTATCGTAAACTGTATTTGAGTAATTGGATTGAATGGATTCGGATAGTTTTGAGAAAGCTCATATCTAAGTGGTAAATCTACATCTGGTTCAGTGGAGACTTGAAGTCCCACAGCAGGGTAGTTATAGATTTTAACATCATCAAAATAACCGCAGAAATAGGGTGGATAATCTCCACCTGCCGATTTTCCAATACGCAGTGGAGCGGTTGCCTGCATTACCGGGGTATCAAAACCGATGGAATGATGATATAATATACTGCTTTCATCACTTAGTTGAAATGTGCCATAGTAGACGCATGTATCACCAGTAGGAGCTTTGCTTACTTCATAAATCACATGATACCATTTACCTGTCTCTACTGTACCATC
Organism: Fidelibacterota bacterium; assembly: GCA_030665885.1. Lineage (GTDB taxonomy): Bacteria > Fidelibacterota > UBA2242 > UBA2242 > UBA2242 > BS750m-G69. The sequence continues at coordinate 3,010 of DAOUYY010000107.1, read as the reverse complement.
TGCTGTCAAACTTACACTACCATCCGATATCGCCTGAAGCTGCTGTGCATCATTGAATCGAATCTGATAACAATTAGTTGACCATGATCCCGGCTCAGAAGGTCTGTTAAATATGCGGCAGTAATCTCTTATAGAATCCGCCTTTAACCAGAAATCAACACAGAATTCTTCTGCTGTCAAAAATGGCGAATCTACCTCTAAATAACTTGAATCACCTTCCAGGTAAATCGATTTACTTCCAACTGCTGCATCAGCTGAGTATGCTGGACTTCCAATAACAGTAACAGTGTGACCATAACTGGAGCCATCCTGAGGAACACCTTATCCTTCCTCGAAACCTAAACCGAGTGTCTGTGTCTCAGGTGTGTAAATGCCAAACGTGTAATATACTTCATCAGTCTCAGCATTTTGTGGCTGTGTAAACGACAGTCCATCAGTATCAACGGCTTTTACATAGTAGTTGATAATAGAGCCAGATGCCTGTTGAGGAATTGCTGCAGACATAGAGTCTCCTGAAACAGTTGTCATATCTACCGATTGAAATCCACTACCGGTATCATAGTAAAGTCTGGCGCTCTGAACAGTAGTTGAGAATAGTGTGTAGATATTTGCACCAACTCCATAAGAGGTGACATCTGATGTCTGATTTGTCAATTCAGTGACATCTGCAATGATTGGCGGAATAGGAAACTCTCTTACTACATTACTTATGCGAATTTCATCAACAAAACCATCTAACCATGAATCACCACCACCACCACCGTAACCGATGTGAACTGGAGTAGTAGTTATAGTGGGCGGATTATCCGTAATCGGGTCATACGAGGATACATTGAAATTCACCAGTTCGCGGTTGGCATTGTGCGTTACCAGGATAAGTATATTCCTACTGGTATCACGCATAAACGCTAAATGAAGCCACTGACCGACTATCAGTGTGTTATCCGGGGAAACCACCTTCGGCCAAATGTACTGTCCCTGAACATTATAACCACATTCATATCTACGTGTGTCGCCCCACATCTCTAGAAAGTAATTCGGAAGCCAGAATGTTTCGGCACCTGGCTTCATGAGCAGACGCGGAACCCAGCGCCAATCACTGGAAGACTCTCCAAAAGTGAAAATGTTAATCCATCCCTCGAGAGTCCAGTCACCGGTTAAATCCACGTAGGGAGTATCTGCAACAGTAACATAAGATGAATCGGTCTGTGAGTCATTGTCTATCCGCAAGCACTGACCTAAATCAGGAACATTATTTGCAATGTAATAAGTCTGACCATGAGCTACAGCATCTGCAGAATATTGAGATGCATTAGTTAGGTCTCCATCAAAATGTAACAATAACATCGTGTGTTCATCAGCGGTATAGGGACCGCCAACCTGTTGAGCATATACAAATCCGGCTGACAAAATCATCACTAAGAAAAAGAGACACAAATAATTCTTTTTCAAATTCACAAACAATTTCATTTTTTCCTCCTTATTCATTTGATTATTAAGATTGAACAAAAAATTTCCAGTAAAACTTACACCTCCTTTCCAAACTTCTTTATGAAAGTTTTCTTCTTTTCAACAAAATGGTTATTAGATTCTACCAACCTCATTACCCCTTTTTATACTATTGGTATTTCTCTTTGGTAAATAATCTTTGAAAATTCAAGACAAGTTTTCAATAAACTTTTTTCAAGCAATTATGGCTCTGCGCCGTAAGTCACATTGTAGTTTTGCTTCTACTACTGGGTTCTTTAAAGATAATATTGCAAACGTCACCGCACACGTTTGCGAATATAGCATACATTCTCACAATTGTCAAGAAAATATTGCCAAAGTTCACAAGTAAAATTAAGCCAAATTTGCAAAGAAGTGATTTTTAAACATTACACCTATTCTGTATCGAGTTCATTTGAAAATTGGCTTATTCTCTTTTCTTAGATTTTCATCTCTCAAATGAATTTTTCCACTGGTTAATTAATCAAATTCCAGTATGACAGATGTGCTCACAAATTTCTGTCTTGATTGATGAAAAGGTACCTCTAATTTCATAACACCATTTTCGCTCAGGCTTTTAATTTGTGCGCCCTTTACAGATTTAACAGATTGATCAAATATCATTATTTCAAATGTGCCGATAGTATTTGCTTTTCCCTGCAGTTCAACAATATATCGTTTTCCTTCCAGCGTTGTATCTATTATTCGGTAGCCTTTTGAAGATTCCCCGGGCATTGGTTGAGGAATTAATGGAATCATTCCAATACCCCCATGATGATAAAAAGTAATCTCTATATGATCTTTTAAAATAAATGATATTGGTTCTGCCAGTAATCCCCGTTTTGTATATGGATTGACTTCAATTGTTCCTGCGTTCAATTTTGCTTCTTGGATAATCATACCGTCGGGAATTTCCGGTTTAAAATGCAATTTAATGTTAGGTCCCTTCGACAAATCAAATTCGTAATTAGTGCTTGTTTTAGTCCGTTCCATTTGCAATTGAAGCACTGTTTTGCCGGCATGAAGATTATTAATTTTTACTTTATTCCAGTGCCAGGGAAAACGTGGACTTAGCTCTGCAGATTTCGCCGGAGCATCAGGTTTCCATCCAATCATCCCTGCAATTGCCGGGTGTAGAATATTGGTTTCTGACCAACATTGATGCGGACAAACACCTGAAGGCTTATAGACAGCACCATTCATAACTTCTTCAACATAGCCTAATGCCCAATGGTTTTTGATATAGAGGTTGTTCATAATGTGCATGAAACCTTGAGTTGAATTGCCGTATTGGTATTCAGCCAGCGCTGTCCAGCCGGTAAAAAGAGGCCATACACTACCTTCATGATATCCACGAGGGTTGAAAAGTAGTGATTCTGAACTCATTATACGAACACCCCAATCAGATGAAAAACCGTTCCCTGCATAGTCGTCTAATACAAGATCAACTTTTTCATCATCTAAGAGATTGTAATACATTACAACTGCCGGAAGTATTGTCTTTTCAGGGTTGAATTTACCA
>DAOUYY010000150.1 GCA_030665885.1 Fidelibacterota bacterium | reverse complement strand
TAAGCTCAGCGAAATCCTTACTCTTGAAAAGGAGATTCACATAACGATTATAGTACGAATAATTACCGGGCTTTTTCTCCACTATATACCTGTATATTTTCATTGCTTGTTCTACTTGCCCCTGTCTTTCAAGTCTCTGAGCTAAACGAAGCTTTGAGTTTAATTCTCTGTCTATCTGTTTTGTCGGTACCCATTTCTGAGCAAAAACAGTGCTTGATGTAATTAGTAAAAGAACAAATATAAAATACAAAGCACTATTCATTAATAATTGATAATTGATCATTGGTAATTGGTAATTCTTCACTCAACTTCCTCTTTTGATAGTGCCTCAAAATAATGACGTATTATTTCCTCATATTCCCTGGAATAACCATCCCGCATTGCTTTCTCTAAATTTTCTTGTAGAAGGCTTCTCCGTTCTCCAAGATCTTTGGGCAGTTCACCGGGAGATGTACGAACTATATCTTCTCCTGTTTTGCTTTTCCTCTCCTTTTTAAAACTTTGAGTGCGTAAGGACTTCTGAGCATCAAGCAATCTGGTTAAAATACGCTGCTGTCTTTCAATTGTACGACGCAATATTTTATTATTTCGCAAATCTTTAATGACCTCATCCATATCTTTAGCAATTCCGCCAAGATCACCAGTTTGATTTGTACTTTCTCTTATCTCTTCTTGAAGCTGTTCCAATGATTTTCGCACCTGCCGCTGACGGGCTGCAATGCGTTGAAGTGCCATTTGCTGACCGGGAGAACCCATTCCGAGCATCTGTGTATCATCATTGATCCCCTCTTGTTGTCCAGCCATTTTTTGTAGCTGTTTAAGATAATTTTCAAAGCCTGAGGATGAACCGCTTTTTTGAAGATTCTGCATCTCTGACATGAGCGCTATTGCAGTACTATTAAGAGCCTCCATAGCCTTTTCTCCCTCTTGAGAGGCTTTATGTGGATTACGGTTTTCCATTTGACCGATCGCATTCTTCATCTTCGAAGATGCTCTTCCAAAACCTTTGCCAATTCTTGGAGTAACTCCAAAGGTTTTATTAGAAAGAGCGATCACATCCTTAACGATATGTCCCAGATTTTGATAAATTCGCTGTTGATCAACAGCGACATCCATCAAGTGTTCACTTTGACGTGGTACATCTTTCACAACCTTACTCATAACTTCCTGACTCTGAGAAAGCTGTAGCGTTTTTTTAATAATACGTTGAAAATCCGCCATTACTTCATCCATATTCCTTTTATTGAACTCGTCACGGAAGTTTTTCATCATATCAAAAAGTTCTGACAGATTTTCCTGTGATTGTTGAGAAGGCTCCTGTGCTTTTGATTTATTACCTTTTTTCAATGACCTCTGAGACTGCTTTAGATCTTTCAGAAGACCCATATCTTTCATTTCTTCAATTATCTTAATCAATTCTGCATTCGGCATTAACGGAAACTCAGTCATATCATTTTCTGTTATTTCCATTAAATCCTGAACAATTTCTGTATCCCTATGAACTGATTCCTCTTCCTTTGACAGCTCAGACATTTTGCCATAATCATCTGAAGAAGTCTTGTCAAGTTCATTATTCAAATGTTCCTGTCTCTTTGCAAGATCATCAAATCTTTTCACCAACTCATCGATTGACTGCTCAATCTTTATTCGCTGAAAGAGCTTCAGCATTCTATCTAATTCTTTTGAAAATTCCTCTTGCGAACTTCGGAACTTTTTCAAAGCTGCTTGAATTTCTTTAGGATCCATATTCTCTATTGCTTTTTGAAGTCTTTCCATAGCTTCTCTTAACTCCGGAGTCATTATATCTTGAAAGGCTTCTTGGAGCTGCATATATTTTTCAAAAGTCTCCTTATTAAAAAGTTGATTTTCCTTAGCCCTTTGAATTAAATCTTCAAGATGATCACCAATTTTTGATAATTTTTCTCCGGCTTCTCGAGTCTTCTTTATTTCTTGCTCAAGCTGCGCTTTTTGCTCCCACTTAATACTCGGATCTTTTAAAAGTTCAAGTGATACTTGTTCCAAAACCTCTTTAGTAGCCTCTAACTGTTCTAATATTTCATCTCCCGTTTCACTAATTTCATCTTGCTGTTCATTTATTCCAGCAAATAGATCATTAAGTGATGGAAATCTTGCTCTTAGTTTTTTTGAAGAAGTCTTCTTAGGGCCATTAACAATGTCATTATCATAAATTTCCACTTCAAATTCCACTGCATCTTCTGGAGAAAGACCTAATTCGCTAACATCCCATATATAATAAAGTTCTTGAAGAGTCAATTTATTATCGTAAAGCGGAAAGGGGATCTCATTTTCAGCCTGCTCTTCTTCTCCATATTTTTTTATCAATTCATACTTAATAACTGCTTTTGAAAAACCATAATCGTCTCTAACTCGTATGCCTAACGAGATTTCCATAGACTCATTCAAATCGATATCCTCCGTTGGTGTAAGTAAAGTGATCATCGGATAGGCGTCAGGTGATATACGTATTCTATATATCACAGGATTTAGATTCGAAACGCCATTTTTATCTTCAATTACGATTTTAAATTGATCATCATGAGTCACCTGAAATTTGCCGTGAGCATAAAACTTTCCTACAACAATTGGAATTACTCCCGCTTTTTCAAACTCAAGATTTCCAGCTGAAAGCTCTTTATTTGAAAAAACATCCAGCTGTATTTCTGTTCCCGGTAAAACATAAAATTCCGTGATATTCGACTCCTGAACCTGATCTTCAAGTCCAGTGTATTCTGGAAAATGAAGCAGCGATTTTACACTAAGAATTTCTGGACGATTAGTCACCCGAATAGTATCAAGCCCGGAACTGATACGCTTCCAGGGAATAAATAGAGAATTATTCTCTACAAAGCCTTCATAAACCACATCCTTCCGCACAGACCCTAAACTAAATTCTGCCCTTCCACATGAATCAACAGAAAGGTTTTCCTCTTGAACATAATCCTTATAAATCATAGATAACTTTATATGCTCAGGGAAATGCCCATTACAATGAAATACAACTCCTGTACTATCTCCACCAAGAATACCAAATGTTCCCGATTCCGATGTAATTGAAAATGGTTCGGGAATGGGAAAATCAGTACCAGGATGCAAAAGTCGATTTGCGGATGATGAAAAAAAATTCGGTGATATAGCAAATAACAAACATACCAAAACGACGTTACCTAAAAACAGGTGAAATCCTTTTTTTACATCATGATGAGGAATTATTGTTTTAAAAGAATGTGTCTCTATTTTTTTTACAATATTTTCCATTGACTTAACTACAAGTGCACTGGAAAAACCCTTTTCTCCGTTCACAACCATATCTCTTAGTTGAAGAACATTAAAAAGTGAATCTTTTACGTTTTCATACTTCCTCCCTATCATTTCTGCCAAACGGAAATCGCTGAATGAAGTCATTCTATTCCGAATAACCATTATTGACAAAAGAAAAGGCGTAATTAAAAATATAAAACCGAATACTGAGAAAAAAATTAATATTGGGTTGCGGATATTCATATTCAGGTATAAAAATCCTTCAGCTAAAACAATTAAAAAAGCAATTGAAATAATAAGGGAAAGCGCTCGAAAAATTCCTTTAGTTAATACATACCAACCAAATCCACGACGCAGATTTGAGAATTTCAATGAAATAAAATCTGAATATTTATATAATTGTTCGATGTTTGTCATTTTAGTCTATATACCTGTCATGGTGAGTCCACCAGTCGGTGGATCGAACCATGATTCAGGTTTACCGCTAATAAGTACTTCAGTCACTTCCATATTCTTTAACAATTGTATTTATATATTTCCACCTAAATTGAGTGATTTTGTAAGACAAACACTCTTGTTTGTCTTCGTTGTATGGACGATTATCATCAGTTACACCACATACATGATAAGTTAAGAGATAACCGATATGAAAGTTGATAAAATCGCTCAACTCAGGTCCATTCAAATCATCATTTCATCAATGAAAACAAAATTATATTCGTACCCATTTTCAATGCTACCTGACGTTTCTCTTCAGGATCGCCGTGAACTTCAGGATCTTCCCAACCGTCCCCTAAATCACACTCGTAAGTGTAAAATACAATTAATCTCCCTTTATAAAAAATTCCAAACCCCTGAGCCGGTTTACCATCATGTTCATGGATTTTTGGTAAGCCTTCAGGAAAATCATAAAATATACGAAAAATAGGATGATTAAAAGGTAACTCAATAAGCTCATTATTTGGAAAAACACGCTTTATTTCCCTTCGAAATGACTTATCCATCCCGTAATTATCATCAGCATGTAAAAAACCACCGGATTGCAAATATCTACGCAGTCCTAATACTTCCTCATCACTAAACTTTATATTTCCATGTCCCGTCATATACAAATAAGGATAGGAGAAAAAATCATTATCCATTATAGAAACACGAATCTCCTCGGGATAGGCATCAATTGGAGCATTTTCTTTAATAAATTTCAAAAGGTTAGGTAATGAACTCGGATCACTGTACCAATCGCCGCCACCATCATATTTTAGCCTGGCAATTGTGAATTTTCCATAGGTAGAAATATCTTGTGCATAAGAAATGGCATTATATAGAACCAAAAATAGCGCAAGTGCAAAACAAACTCTACCAAATTGCCTAATTCTACTTCCTTTCATTTACTATTTATTCTCTTATATTTAATTTAGATGCATTAATATATTTCACGACACCATCTGTACTAAAATTAATTCTCCTTCGATTTAAACAAACAGTTACTAAACAATGTTTCAAAAAAATTCTCTGTTTATTCAGTCTGAAAATAGCCATTGAACAGAGAATATACAAGATTTCAAAAAGATCGATTGTTCATATTTCTTTACTTACACCAAATTCATTGATAAATTTATTGTAGCACTTTTACTTATCGATGAGGTTTCAGGATGCTAACAGTTACAGTCCCGCCAAAATATCAGGTAGTTATTCCTCAAACTATCAGAAAACAGTTGAGAAGTAAAACCGTTTTAAAAATTCAAATTATTCATTATGAAGATCGTTTAGAATTTATATCTTTAAATAGAATTGATGAAATGAGCGGGTTTTTTAAAAGGTATTGACACAACACTAACCTGTGAGAAGGATATTTAATGAATTTAGTGATTCTTCCAGATGGCTGGAATATTTTGCCGATAATACAAATTCTGATTTTTTTTGCCCCTGCTATTGAAGACGAAAAAAATCTCATTGTATCAACAATTAATATTTATGAAGTTTAAAAACAATCCTAATTCAACTCTTTGGGCTATCGACCTGATGCAATAGGCTAAAGTAATAGATGTGGACCCATCGATGTCTGTAAATGCAACAAAAATAAGTAGTGATTTAAAATTACCAATTACAGAAAGTGTAATCCTTGTAAATACGCAGATATTATCTGCCATTGCGGGCCTGGTATAAAAAGCAAAAGCAATGAAGGAGAGTAAACAAAAATGAAAAAAGAAACCTTATATTTTGATACCTCAGTTCCCAGTGCTTTTTATGATGAACGATCTAAGGAGCGACGGGATGCAACAGTCATATTTTGGAAAGAGGTTTTACCTGATTATCAGGGCTATATATCAGAGATCACAATAGAAGAATTAATGGATACCAAAGATGAAACCTTGAGAATAAAACTTATGAAGCTTATCAAAGGTTTTAAGGTGCTAAAGACTAACGAAGAGATTAGATATTTGGCAAAGGTTTATATAGAGAAAGGGATATTCCCAGAGAGATATATAGATGATGCTCTTCATGTCTCTATAACTTCTTTTTATGAGATATCTTATCTGGTCTCCTGGAACTTTAAGCATCTGGTTAAAGTAAAAACAAGGAAATTGGTAAATTTGGTTAATATATTAGAGGGATTTAGAGAAATTGAAATCGTCTCTCCCCAAGAACTATAAGGAGGCTATTATGGAAAGGATAAAATATTTTGACTATGAGAAGGTGGCTAAGGAGATGAATATGCCTGATACTACTTTAAAGAAGATCGAAAAGGAAGTAAAGGAAGAATTCCCTAAGGACAAGATGATGTGCGAACTACATGTTTTAAGGGCAGTAAGAAGTAAATACTGGCAAAAAACCATTAAGTAATAAGGAATTAAAGACCTGCAATAGCAGATAACAAAGTATTTACGAATTCATCTTATTTCTCCTGACTCTAATAAATCGTGGTTTGTAAATGCTCAGAAAGTTAAAAGCAGTTTTATGGATACAAGATTCAGGTTTTAAAAAGATATTAAAAAAGTAAAATACATTGTGAAAAAATAAACTGGTATTAATCTACAAAATCTCTTCAATTCGCTGGTTTTATCCTAAATAATTTATGAGCCACTCCCAGAGGGATTCCGTTGGAAAAAGACACCAAGACACAAAGTATTAATAAAATTTAGGATAGAAAAATGTTCGCATATTTATTTAAAAAACTCAGTTTATCCCAAAAATTCGGGATTTGTATATTTAATATTCTTAGTGACTTATCCCGCAGGGATTCC
>DAOUYY010000154.1 GCA_030665885.1 Fidelibacterota bacterium | reverse complement strand
GCCAAATACCGGACTTGACGAGGCTGCGATGGATGCTATAAAAATGACCCGTTTCATACCTGCTATGCAAAGAGACAGGAAAGTTGGAGTTTATATTTCAATTCCTGTGATTTTCAAGTTGAGGAGTTAGCACAAAAAATCATAATAGATTTTAAAAAGGCGATATAGAAATATCGTCTTTTTTATTTAACCACAAAAACAGATAGTACAAAACAACTACTTCTAAAGGCTTTAAGTTGTAGTTACAATTCTAATTATCTTTTGCACCTTGATCGATCCAGTCTCCAATAAGTTTAATATCCGAAGTAATTAAAGGATCTCTACCGAATGGCATTCTATCACCAATACTTGGAGACTGCTGTGATACTTTTTCGTATAATAAACTTTGATCCGCTTGATAAGGAATTAGTACAGGAGAATTTTCATTTTCACCACTCATCATGGATGAATATGAAGATAGGTCAAGATATGCAGATCCACCTGCACCATGGCAATCCAGACATTTTGTGTTGAAATTGGGTTGAATGTCATGAGAAAAACTAACTTCATATTCTTCACTTGGCTCACAATAAAAGAAAGAAACAATGATAATAATTAATACTCCTACACAAATAGATATATATGTTATTTTCTTCATGGAAAACCTTTCCTTTATAGATGTTGTGAAATACTAACAGATGAAATCGTTCCTATATTCCCCAGACTTACAAATGCTATATCAAAATGAAACTTATTTAATTTTACTCCAATTCCTGCTGATGAACCTGCTAAGAAGTCTTTAAAAGTTTGCTGAGCATTTATCTGAAACCTTCTCGTTGATGTACCCCACCGGAGAAAGAAACGATCTTGAAAGAGGAACTCCCCGCCAATCCGAGCAACATATTCATCCTTATATACTCGATACGCATCAATAGCTAAAATCATAGGAAGATGCGCAAGATGTTTAGATGCTCCAATTATAAAAGATGTAGGAAGAGATTCATCTTTAGTGTTATATCCAGATACTATACTTCCAAAGTTACGATAGCTAAAGCCGACAGCAAGGGTTGAATTGCTATCATAGTAGAGAACTCCTATTGATCCAAGAATAGCATTTGCGGATAATAGATTAAGATTTGAATGAATAAACGACACTGAAGCTCCAGCACTCAGTTTCTGTGTTATATTAGTTCCGTAAGCTATACCCATATTTAAATCATTAACACAAAAATTTCCTGTATCCTCACCCTCACGATTTCTTTCAGTAAAAGATCCATAGTCAAGGTAATGTACAATAACAGCACATCTACCTTTCACGGGAGCATTCATTATTGCAAAACCCGTTGTCGAATAAATATCAAGAACAAACGATGTATAACTAACCTGTAAAGAGGGAGGAGCACTGGAAAGAGTACCCGGATTAGATAAAATTCCTGCTCCGTTATTAGTCAAACCACAAACAGCCGAACCCATCCCCCAGCCACGAGAATTAATAGGGTGATTCAGTCCCTGAAATAGGGCTTGTGCTTGCATTGTATTAATAGTGCTAAAAAGAGCAATTAGCAGACAAAATCCAATAAATCTACTCACTGATTCTGTTCTCATCTTTTTCTTGATCTTCCCATATTTTAGTAGTTTCTCTGTTTCGATAACGAATACTCAGATAAGCTAAAATAAGAAGTAACGGCATAATAAGCCACAAAATATATTGAATATCCAGAAGAAATACCCATCTGTATGTTTTGGAAATATATTGTTCCCAAAAATATGAGAAGTTTGAATAATCAATACCTGTTGTAATTGTAATACTATTCTCAAAACTCCTTCCTGATCGCATATTATCGAATATTTCCCTTATAATTCCAAACCCATAAACCTGAACAAGATATTCTATTACTGAAGTACTTTCATCGTATGCAAGTTCTGCTTTCAGATTGCTGAAATTTAATATATCAGACAATTTATCTAACGGTATTAATTTTTTCTTAGTGATAGCTCTTGAGATAACTATTTTACTTCGCAAATTATACTCTTCTGATAAATATACCGCTAACCCTTCATTAAACCATACTGGGGTTAAATTAAGAGGCACTTGTTGACCTTGAATGATATGAACAAGTTCATGAACAATTGTTGTTCTGAAACTTCTAAGAGTAGAGTAAGTAAGGTCAGGGGTTTTAATAACTACAATTCCCTTAGGAAAAAGAGTCATGCCATTTGCCCATGAAGGAGAATCAAAACCAATATATCTTCGAAATTGATCCTCAGAATCTACCAGAATATAAATTATAGTATCTTTAGGATTACCAATTACAGAACAAATCTTCGGGAGGCTTTTTTTAATCGTTGACTCAGTATATTTTGCGAGTTCTTCATATTTTTTAGAGTATTGAATTTTAATACCTAATTCGCAGCACTTCGAATTATCTGCAAGTAACGGAAAATATGATAGAAATAAACTGATAATACTGAGGATTACTCTTTCACACATCATTAGTAACCGGTAGTCTTTTGCAATTTATAAATCGCACTAAGTAAGCCATTTCCAATATTCACATTTTCCCGCCTCAAAGAGGTACCTTCGGGAAAGGGATTCAACTGGAACACTCTTTACGTTTCAGATTACAGTAAATCCAATGGGTCAATATCTATTGTAATTCGAGCAAGTTTATTTAAAGAATTATACGTTTTGGAATTAATAAAATTGACCAATAGTCTCCTGAGTAATGCTCCATTGGGATCATTATCTTTCCTGGATTTTATTATTACTAGAAACCTATATCTATTTTTTATCCGGCTTAGCGGTGCGGGTGTAGGTCCGAGTACTTCCTTAGAGCCTTTTCTTCGTATCAAGAAATTGACAACTTTCTTTGACACTTCTGAGGCTCTTTCTCTATTCGAATCAGAGATCAAGATAAGAGCCAAACGGCTGAATGGAGGATAGCTTGTAGGATTGCGCTCATTGAGTTCAAAATTCGAAAACTTTACGAGATTTTGTTGTATTGCACATCGGATAGTAAAATCCTCTTGATTAAAAGTTTGGATAACGACTTCACCCCGAATATTGCCCCGACCAGAACGACCTGCAACTTGATACAACAATTGAAAAACACGTTCACGTGCTCTGAAGTCAGGCATATAAAGTCCAATATCTGCATTGAGCACTCCAACCAGTGAAACATTCGGAAAGTCTAATCCCTTAGCAATCATCTGAGTACCAAGAAGGATCTGGATTTCGTTTTTCTCAAACTTTCGCATCACTCTCTGTAAGTGACCTTTTTGTGGTGTAGTATCCAAATCCAGACGCGATATGGAAAATTCCGGAAATGTTTCTTTTAAAACCGATTCAACTTTTTGCGTCCCAAAACCCGGATATAAAAACTTTGTTCCATCACATTTAGGGCAAATCGATGGTGGTCGTTCAATAAGATTACAGTAATGACACATCATTACAGAGGTCTTTTTATGATAAGTCAAGGATATATCACAATTCCTGCATGACGGCACCCAACCGCAGGAAGAACAAAGCACAACATTAGAATACCCACGTCTATTTTGTAGAAGTAAAACCTGCTGTTTCTCATCAACCTTTTCTTTTATTTTTTCAAGAAGAAATGAGGAAAATGGATCGTTATAATTTCCCGTTTTTTTCCATTCTTCCTTTAAGTCAACTACATGTATAATTGGTGAGGGTACTTTGGAGTGCCTCCGGGGAAGTTCAACCTTTGTTAATTTCCCTATTACTGCATTGTACTGACTTTCAAGGCTTGGCGTTGCTGAACCAAGTACTACTGTTGCATTACTTTCCAATCCTCGAATAAGGGCGGCATCTCTCGCATGGTATCTGGGGTCCATCCCCCTTTGCTTATAGGAAGAATCCTGTTCTTCATCAACGATAATCAGACCGAGATCGGGGATTGGAAGAAAAATAGCGCTTCTGGCTCCTATAACAACAGGATATTTGCCTTTTAATATAGACCTCCACACCACATTTCTTTGTGCTCTGCTCAAATAACTGTGCCAAATTGCGATCTTGTTTCTGAACTCTCCACGAAAACGACCCGCGAGATGCGTCGTCAGTGTAATTTCCGGTACAAGAATGATTGTACTTTTTCCTGAAGATATCGCTTCCTTTATAAGTTTAATATAAACTTCAGTTTTACCACTCCCTGTTAGTCCCTGGAGTAAAAATGAAGAAAATTTTCCAGATAGGATACTATCTCTAATTTTATTAAATGCACTTTCCTGATCTGAATTTAATGTTACATTTTTCCGTTTTATATTGTACTCTTTCCATAGATTATCAATGGTTGCATCAACTTCAGAAATAGAAACCAGGTTCTTGTTTATAAGAGACTGGAGAGCACTTTGAGAAAATTTATTTAACTCACTGCCTTTAAGAACTCCTTCTGAATTTTTTAGAGCATTTATTATTTCCCATTGTCGAGGGGCTCTTTTTATCAAATTACTTTTTTCTATTTCCAATTCGCTAAATCTTGATGTTAACCGAATAATTTTCTGAATAGTTCCTGTTTGTCGTTTCTTTTGAAAGGTTGGATATTCAGTTATTAAACCTCTTTTTTTCAGTAGAGCAACACCTTTTTTTATATAAGGTGAATCGAAATAACGCTTCAGACTTGATAAAAGAATATCACCTTTTCTGAAAATTCTATTATAAAGAGGTTTGTAAAGTTCAGCCACCTCACTTTCACTATCACCGGTTATACAAATCCTTCGATGCTTTTGAAGACGGTATTCAGCAGGAATAGCTGTAGATAAAACCTTCCCAAGAGGGGTCAGATAGTAGTTTGATAATCTCTTTAAAAATGAGAATAATTCAGCAGAAAATATTGGCGTGGGGTCTATTATTTCTATGATCGGTTTTATTTTTATACCGCCTGGTTTTATTGAATCGACGTTAACTATAAAACCGACTGTAGGAATATTCCTCAAAGGTGCAACAACTCGCTGCCCGGGATAAATATCGAAATCTATATCGGCTGGAACTTCATAAGTAAAGTACCTCCGTTGAGTTACGGGAAAAATTACTTCTATAAATTGATTTGAACTTTTCACAAAGAGAATATACTAAAAATTTAAAACAAGTTTACTATTAGATATAATGCCAGGTGGTAAAAGATTCATATAAGGCCCATGCCAAATTTTTTATAAAACAAGACGAGACATTAAATGCCTCATCTTAGTAAGAGAATTGAATTTATAGTGAGATAATTAAGCTTTTATAACCCAGAGCTTTACAGCTGTTGAGATATCAGGATGTAATTTTATAGGAATATCGTAAATCCCAAGAGCTTTGATCGGTGTTTCTAAGAGTACTTGCCTTTTATCTATTTCATAACCCTTTTCCTGCAATTGCTGGGCAATTTCCTGGCTGGTGACAGACCCAAATACTTTATCTTCTTCACCAACCTTTACCGGAATAGTAATAGACAGGCTTTTAAGCTTTTCAGCCAGTCCTTTAGATTTTCTTAGAGCCCGATTCTTTTTAAGATCTCTCAAGTGAGCTTCCTCTTCTAATCGCTTTATATTCTTTTTAATTGCTTTCAGGGCTATATTCTGAGGAAAAAGGTAGTTGCGGGCATATCCATCTTTTACCTCTATTTGTTCTCCGGCTTTGCCCAATGCCTCAAAATCACGACGTAATATTACACGCATAAGAACCTCCTATTCCAGAGAATCGTTAATATCCTCGAGTTACATCATAAGTATATGGTAAGAGAGCAATATTTCTTGCGCGTTTTATTGCTTTTGTTAATTCTCTTTGATGCTTTGCGCAGGTACCGGTTATACGACTGGGAATTATCTTTCCCTGTTCACTAATAAACCTTCTAAGAGTCCTATAATTTTTATAATCGATAACATTATTGCGGTTTTCGCAAAATTTACAGATTTTTCTTCTACTAAGCATTGCCATGAAATTCCCTTTCTCTTCTACATAGTTTTTGAATAAATAAATGTAAGATAATTACAATTTTAATAAATAATTTTTCCTGCTTATTCAGATTCCTTCCCAGCATTATAAACTTCTGGCTTCTTCTTAAGACAAACCGTAATACATGACATTATTTCAGGTGCTAATTTCATCCAATCTTCTAATTCTCTTATTAACTTAGAATTTTCAGTTTCAAATTGAACGAGGACATAATTACCGTAGTTGTGTTTTTCAACTGGATAAGCAAGTCGCTTCTTACCCCATCCCTCAAGGAAAAACACATCTCCTTTCAGTTTAGCAATTTCCGCTTTGACAGAATCAATAACCTTTGTTAATCTATCATGCTCATAGTTCGGATTGACAATAAAAAGATTCTCGTAATACTTCACCAGTCAGACTCCTTATTTT
>DAOUYY010000238.1 GCA_030665885.1 Fidelibacterota bacterium | reverse complement strand
ACGAGCAAGGAAGAAGGACTAGACAAATATCTTAAGTATGATTCCTATCCGAGGAAAAGTTTAGTTGACCACATAATTAACTCATCTGTTACTTTGGATCAGTTTCGTAATGGAGAATATTGTGAAGAAAGCGATTTTATAGATGGCCGTTACAATATCAAGATAGACAAGAGAACAAAAAAAGTAACATTCTCCAGAGATGGTTGGGTAAACTGGCAAAAATTTTCTATTGAGAAAGATATTAAAATCACAAAATCATCATTGTTTGTAATTTATAAGCTGACAAATCTTGGAGATAAAAAGAACATTTTTCGTTTTGGGCCGGAATTTAATTTTGCAATGCTGAGTGGAAACAGTCCTGGCCGTTATTACGCTGCCAGGGATCGGAGATTAGAAAACAATGCTCTAAGCTCGATAGGTATAGAATCTAACCTTAAAAGCATTTCTGTTATTGATGAATATGATAGTATTAAAATTACCGTGAGAAGTAAAAGACCTGCTGAGTTCTGGAGATTTCCAGTTGAAACTGTTTCGCTTTCGGAATCCGGATTTGAGAGAGTGTATCAAAGCTCAGTGGTTATTCCGTGGTTTAATGTAGAACTTACGCCCAGGGAAACTATGACAATTGCTATAGATTTGATTATTTCTGGTGTTTAGGTGTCGGTTGATTTAGTATTTATGAAATAGCTCAATACTGGTTAATGTTTAAAATAAATAGATAGTGTAAATTAAAACCCATTAGCGGTTTAGATGAAAGGTAAAATTATGAAAGGTTACTTTACATTTGTACTCCACAGTCATCTCCCTTACGTAATTAATCACGGTGAATGGCCGCATGGAATGGACTGGCTATACGAGGCGGCAGCAGAAACTTACGTTCCTCTATTAAAAGAGTTGAATGGGCTTGTTGATGATGGAATTAGTCCTAATATTACAATTGGAATAACACCGATTTTAGCTGAACAGCTTGCCTCTGAAAAGTTCAAAGATGGATTTGCTCATTACCTTGATAAAAAAGTTGGAGCTGCACAGGAAAACAAATTAGAATTCGCAAAACTGGGGCATGAAAACCTTGAGCGCCTTGCAATTATGTGGGAAAATTTCTATTCAGAGATTAAGGAAATTTTTCACTCAGGATATAAAAGAGATATTATTAGCAAGTTTAGAGCATTACAGGATAGTGGACAAGTTGAGATTATTACCTGTGCCGCTACTCATGGCTACTTTCCTTTGCTTGGGACCGATGAATCCATTGATGCACAGATACACGTCGGTAAAGAAACCTATAGAAAGCATTTTGGTAGAAACCCCAAAGGAATGTGGCTTCCGGAATGTGCTTATCGTCCGAGTTATGAGTGGTCTTCGCCTATTAAAGATTATCCAAAAAAGTTCATCCGCCGCGGTATTGAGGAATTCCTTTTCAAATATGATATCGATTATTTTATTGTAGATAAAAGCCTGATTATGGGAGGTGAAAGTAAAGGGGTTTATATTGACCGCTTCGATTCGTTGAAGCAGTTATGGCGCCAGTTTGAAAAGAATTGGAAGCCGTTGGATATCGACGAAGAGAGATCGATTTATGAAAATTATTTAGTTTCTTCTACAGGTACCAGTAGGGCAGCAGTAGTATATGGAAGGCATGAGAAATCCACCCTGCAGGTTTGGAGTGGCGAATGGGGTTATCCTGGTGATGGCAGATACCTCGATTTTCATAAAAAACACTATCCGGGAGGGCATCGTTATTGGAAAGTAACAAGCGCAAAAGCAGACCTTGCTGATAAAATGGAGTATTATCCTGATGATATCGAGGACGCTCTTGAAAATCAAGCCAATCATTTTGCCGGAATTCTGCATAAGTACGTGAATGAGAATTATAAAAAAACAGGTAAAAAAGGTATCTTAGTAGCACCGTTTGATACTGAATTATTCGGTCACTGGTGGTTTGAAGGTCCTCGCTGGATTGGCAAAGTATTGAGAAAAATGAATAAGAGTGAAGACGTTGAAACTATTACTCTTAGCAATCATCTTTCGGAAAATCGTCCCCAAAAGGTTATATCACTTCCTGAAGGTTCATGGGGTCAGGGAGGATTTCATTATATCTGGTTAAATAAGTGGACTGAATGGACATGGAAACATATTTATGCTGCTGAAGATAAAATGGTTGAACTCGCAGATAAGTATCATGATACTTCGGATACCATAATAAAGCGAATTCTAAACCAGATGGCTCGGGAACTTCTTTTACTTGAGAGTTCTGACTGGCAATTTCTTATCAGTACCTGGAGTGCGAGAGACTATGCTGAGAGTAGACTTTCAGTGCACGATGAACACATTAAGAAAATAAATGAAATTCTGGAATCCTATATTAAAAATGGAAAACTGTCAAAAGAAGAAGACAATTATCTTGACGAAATTGAGAATGTTGATCATGTTTTTGATAATATAAATTTCAATTATTGGTGTTCACTTAAACAGTAAGAAGTAGCATTTACAGCAGATATGAATAATAGAGAAATAAGAATATATTATTGAGTAGTTATCTTAATTCCTCCGTAATTAGTGATTATTTTTCATCATTCTTTGTTAACCTGAATAAATTAATGGCTGTAAATGAAGGATATAGTTTTTAATGGAAAATTCTATCTCCGAGGGTTCTCATTGGCATATTATTGTTATAGTTAAATAAAAGACTAAAAATCATCGTGAACATACTCTTCGTAGCAGCAGAAGTTTATCCCTTTTCAAAAGTAGGGGGATTAGCAGATGTTCTTGGTGCTCTCCCAAAAGCGCTGGCTAAAAATGGAGTGAATGTAAAAGTTATTACACCGGGTTATGGAGTTATTGATCGAAAAAGATATAGACTGAGAAAAACCCCTTATTCTTTTAACGTTCTTCTTGGGAGAGATAGATTTAATTGTTCTGTTTCCACGTTTAAATTTCCTGATATTAAAAATCTTAGAATTTACTTCATTGAGAATGAATATTTTTTTTCTTCTCGGGGTGTTTATACTGACTTTGATGGTAATCCTTATACCGATAATCCAGAACGTTTTGTTATTCTTCAAAAAGCAGCAATGAGCCTGCTTTTTACAATGGATTGGCAGCCGGATATTATTCACTGCCATGACAATCACGCTGCAGTAATTCCGGTTTATTTAAAAAAATTATTCACGCACCTTCCGGAATTAAAATCTGTAAGAAGTTTACTAACTATCCATAATATAGCTTACCAGGGAATTACATCACTTGATAAAAAATATATATATCTCTTACCTAAAGATTTATTTTATCATGGTAAACTAATGGAATGGCATGGGACTATCAATCCATTAAAAGCAGGAATAATCTGTGCTGATGCAGTAAGTACAGTGAGCAAAACTCATGCACAGGAAATTATGAGTGATGA
>DAOUYY010000075.1 GCA_030665885.1 Fidelibacterota bacterium | reverse complement strand
TTTTAAGCTTTATTCTTGCTACTTTTGTATCAGTTGCTACGGTCATAACATTAATGTTACTACAATGAAACAAGAAAATATTTTAATAGAAAATAAAAACAACCAGAGTAAAAAGGGAAAACAGTATAATATCTATTTTCTGGGTGTTGTAATCCTTTTATATTTCCTTCTTTTTATTTTTAACCCTGATAAAATTCAAAAATCGCTTATCATAACCGGAAGGCTACTGGTGCAACTTGTTCCTGTATTTTTGTTGATTGTCTTTTTTATGGGGATAATCAACTATTTTGTAAATTTCAATCAGATAAAAAAATACGTGGGCAAAAAGTCTGGACTGAAAGGATGGTTAATTGTTATGGTAGCGGGTATATTAAGCCATGGATCAATCTATATGTGGTATCCCTTTTTGAAAGACTTGCATGAGCGCGGCATGAGAAGCGGCCTGGTCGCTGTTTTTCTTTATAACAGAGCCATAAAGATACCACTCTTGCCCATCATGATTTACTATTTTGGTATAAAATTTGTCATTTTACTATCAATTTATATGGTTATTGCTTCTATTGTGGAGGGTAAAATTATTGAAGTTATAGAGAAATGAAGAAGGTGTAGCGGATGTCTTTTGCAAAATCAACATGCGTTTTTCAGGGAGTTGTTATAAATAAACCTTTTTTCTCATTGGAGATCCTTGGGACAAGCAGGCTCATTTTTATAAATACAAAATCTTGATATTTCTGTTACTCCAAATTCGCTTTCGCAGTTCTGTTTTAATTTAATCAATAAAAAATTTAAGATACGAAAATGAGAGAAGAAATAAGAAGCTGGTTAGATAATAAAGGATTGGAATTTCTAAAAAAAATTGGTATTAAGTCAGGACAAACTGTTTTAGATTTTGGTTGTGGTAAGGGGAATTATACTTTACCAGCTGCCAAGATTGTAGAGAAAGAAGGAATCGTTTATGCTTTGGATAAAAATTCAGAAACATTAGTTCAACTAGGAGAGAGAGCAAAGAAAGAGGGATTAACAAACATAAAAAGAATAAATACATCTGGAAAAATAGACACAGGTTTAAGAAGTGATTCAATAGATGCTGTTTTATTATATGACATTATTCACTTAGTGGGAAAAGATGACTCTAGTACCTTAAAAGATAGAAAAAAGTTATATAAAGAAGCCCATAGATTAATCAAACCTAGTGGTATGTTATCTGTTTATCCGACTCATTTAAAAACCCATACAGATGTTGGCAGTATTGAGGAGATTAGGAAAGAAATTTTAGATTTTAGTTTTGAGTTTGAAAAAGAATTTTTAGAGATACTTGTTCACGATGATATTTTTATTGACGGGAAAATTTTAAATTTTAGAAAGAAAACAAAATGAAAATTGCAATTCCATTGGTAAGCGGGAAACTCAGTAGCCATTTTGGTCATTGTGATCAATTTGGAATATATGAGATTGAAGAAAACAAAATTGTATCGACAAAAATGGAAAATCCACCAGGGCACGAGCCCGGAGCTCTTCCGAAATGTCTAAAAGAAAATGGTGTCACACTGGTGCTTGCCGTCGGTATGGGAAGTCGTGCTCAGAACTTATTTGAATCTTTTGGAATCCATGTTAGTATCGGAGTTCCCAGCTGGACACCTGAAGAAATTGTTAAAGCATATTTGGAAGACAAATTGCCTATAGGCGATAATATTTGTGATCATTAGATTCGAGCAGGATGGTTAGAAGCAATGCCCTTTGGAGGGAAGAAAATTGAATGAGGGCTTGTGAGATTGATGTTCGCACAAGAACTAATTGTAATAAAATTAGCGATAACAATGACTTTTATCCGTAAATACAGGTTTGTCCTTTTATTTATATTAATTCAATTTTTTATCTCGCAATCTCTTGCAGAAGAGTGTACAACCGGTTTAGCTTCTGGTAGGGTAACTGTTGATGGTCGCCCATTACTCTGGAAAAATCGAGATTCCAGTTTTAAAGATAATGAATTAGCGTACTTCGATTGGGGTAAGATCCGGTTTATAGGGATAATAAACGCTGATGATACTACTCAGGTTTGGGCGGGAGTGAATAATCACGGTTTTGCTATAATGAACGCCGAATCACGCGATATGGCAGTTCCCGGTGAAGATACACAGTACGATGACGAAGGCTATCTGATGAAGGAAGCGCTAATAAGATGTAAAACCGTTAGTGATTTCGAGGTGATGCTCGAAGAGACTAATGTTGGTGGCAGAAATGTTACGAGCCACTTCGGAGTCATTGACGCTAAGGGTGGAGCATCATTTTTTGAGACAGGTAACCACGAATATTTTAGATTTGATGCTGATGATAAGGAAATTTGTCAGGAAGGATTTTTAATTCGTGCAAATTTTGCTTGTAAAGGATATGGTGAAAAAGGTTACGGAAAAAAGAGATACCAAAGAGCATTTGATCTTTTCAAGAAAGGGAACGAAGTATCCCGACTAAATTATTCTTATGTGATTTCGAACGTAACACGCGATATTTACCTCCCCTCTCTTCGAAAAAGCAGTAATTTTACTAAAACTAACGATACAGTAAATCGGCATAGAACGGTTTCCTGTGCAGTTTTTCAAGGCGTGAAACCAGACGAAGACCCGCGATTGGCAACTTTTTGGTGTACATTAGGCGAACCTGCCGTTTCTGTTTCTATTCCTTTATGGACATATTCTGGTGGAGTTCCGACTATACTAGATTCTATATCATATTCGCCATTAAATAAAGTGTTTCAGGAGTTAAAAGCGTATGCTTATTCTGATAGTTCAGATTCAAAGATGATTAATACTGATAGACTGATTATAATCCAAAAGGAATTGGATAAAACCCAAAGAATAATTTTTCGTAGGACCGAAAGAAAATTGAGAAAATGGAGAAAAAATCTTCCTTCTCAGGAAGAAGTTATTAATTTTCAGGAGAAGATGGTACAAAAGGCGTTTAAAGCTTCAGTAAAAGTTAGAAGTAAAATTGTTTCAGGCTTGCGTTAGAACTAATGAATTCCAGAAAACTAAGAAGATGACGCTCTTGAAGTAGTAGCATAGATAATGTGTAATTTGCCCCGGGCTTTCGAGAGATGTCCGGGGCATTTTATATTTAGACCAGTTTTTTTATTGAACCTTTCGGTTCAACTACGAACTAGACAGTTCGTAGCTACTTTAAGGGGAACTTTAAGGAAGGGCTTTAACATTGCTCCTGCAACTAATTCTCTATATATTATGCCCCGAAATATTTGACTAAGAGGAGCTGAAATGAGACGATTATCTATTCTTGTACTTTTCATTGCCCTGAATCTATTTTTTACCTGTACGCAAGTTCAGCAGGCGGCAAAAGAGAAGTCAACCCGAGAAGAGCCTTTACTAAAATTGGAGGATCTATTACCAGTAGACCCCAACATTACAAAAGGAACACTGGATAATGGTATTACTTATTATATTCGGACAAACCACAAGCCGGAGGATCGTGCTGAGCTTCGATTAGCTGTAAATGTCGGTTCGGTACTGGAAGATGAAGATCAACAGGGGCTTGCTCATTTCTGTGAGCACATGGCATTTAACGGCACAAAGCATTTTAAAAAGAAGGAATTGATTGACTATCTTGAGTCTTTAGGAATGCGTTTTGGCGCCGATTTAAATGCCTACACCAGTTTTGATGAAACAGTTTATAAGTTGCAGGTGCCGACAGATGATACGGAGACTTTAGAGAAGGGTTTCCAAATTCTTGAAGACTGGGCGCATAACCTGAGTTTTGATGAAGATGAAATTGACAAGGAACGTGGCGTAATTCGTGAAGAGTGGCGTCTCGGTAGAGGCGCACAAGGCAGAATGCGTGATAAACAGTTCCCTATTTTATTATATGGGTCTCGTTATGCTGAACGTTTACCAATTGGACAAATTAACGTTGTTGACACTTGCAGATATGAAACTTTACGGAGATTTTATCATGACTGGTATCGTCCTGAGTTAATGGCGGTTGTTGCGGTTGGGGATTTTGATAAAGAGAAAATTAAAGACTTAATCATCAAATATTTCTCTCGTATACCCTCATCAAAGAATGTAAGAGAAAGAAAAAAATATCCTGTCCCGGATCATGATGAAACATTATTCGCAATCGCAACTGATCCTGAAGCCACCGGAAGTGGTGTCAGTGTTTATTATAAACATGATGTTAGAGAAGAAAAAACCGTTAGCGACTATAGAAATATATTGATGGAGGGGCTTTATAATGGAATGCTCAACAATCGTCTAAGAGAGTTGACCAAACAAGCTGAGCCACCTTTTCTATATGGCTATTCAACTAAGGGGAGATTTATCCGCTCTAAAGAATTTTATGTTCTTGGTGCTGCGGTTGAGGATAAAGGCGTAAAAAGAGGATTGGAAACATTACTTACGGAGGCTTTGCGTGTGAAAACTTTTGGGTTTACACAATCTGAGCTTGATCGAAGTAAGACGGCAATGCTGCGAAATATTGAGAAGTATTATAAAGAAAAGGATAAGACAGAATCATCGCTTCATGCTAGTGAATATATTCGGAACTTTCTTACAGGTGAACCTATTCCCGGGATAGAGTACGAGTTTGAAGTTTATAAGCAGTATTTACCGGGTATTAGCCTGGTGGAGGTCAATGGACTGGCGGGCGAGTGGATTACTGATGAGAACAGGGTTATTCTCGTAAATGCCCCGGAAAAGCCTGATTTAGAGATTCCAGGTGAAGGAGAGCTTCTCAATGTTTTCCAGGCTGTACAAAGGAAATTAATTACACCTTATGAAGATAAAGTTTCCGATGAGCCGCTTGTCGAAACATCACCTTCTCCTGTAAAGATTGTTTCTGAAAAGAAAATAGAACCTCTTGATGTTACAGAATTGGTTCTTTCGAACGGTATAAAGGTAGTCTTAAAACCCACGGATTTTAAAAACGATGAAGTTCTTTTATCCTCTTACAGTCCGGGAGGAAATTCTCTCGTTGAGGATGAAGGTTATATTGCAGCGGTTACAGCTATACCCGTTATTACGGAGGGTGGTATAGGGAATTTTAATAAAATTGAGCTGGATAAGAAGTTAGCAAGTAAGTTAGTGGTCGTTAGGCCCAGTATAAGGGAGATAAAAGAAAGTATTTCCGCCACCGCATCACCAGAAGACATGGAGACAATGTTTCAACTCATCTACTTATTTTTTACAGCACCGCGTAAAGACAGTTCAGCATTTCTTTCATACAAATCGAGAATGATGGCGTCATTAGAAAATAAGAGTGCAAGACCAGAAAATGCTTTTAATGATACTATTAAAGTTACTATGGCACAATACAATTATCGAGCTAGACCATGGTCTCCTGATTTACTTGAAGAAATGAACCTTGAAAAATCGTTCCAGATATATCGCGATCGTTTTGCTGATGCTAGTGATTTCACATTTTTTATAGTAGGAAATTTTAATTTACAAACGATTAAACCATTTATACAGACTTATTTAGGTGGTTTGCCAATATTAAATCGAAATGAAACCTGGCAAGATGTAGGTATTGACCCACCAAAAGGTGTTATTGAAAAGGTTGTGAAAAAGGGCATTGAGCAAAAGAGTCGAGTTGAAATTATATTTACGGGTCCTTTTAAATGGGACAGATATGCCCGACGTGATATTAGATCAATGGTTGATATTCTCAGAATAAAACTCCGGAAAGAAGTGCGAGAAGAGAAAGGTGGGACATATGGGGTAAGAATATATGCGTCAACTTATCACCATCCGGACGAAGAGTATAAAATTACTATAGGTTTTGGATGTGATCCGGAAAGAGTTAACGAGCTTACAAATGCTGTATTCGAGCAAATTGAGGATTTGAGATCAGAGGGTCCATCAGAAGAGAATATGGCAAAGATAAAAGAAATCTATAAGCGCAAACGTGAAAAGGACTTAAAGTCAAATAAGTTCTGGCTCAGTACTTTGCAATTTTACTATTTTCACGGTGAAGATCCATTGAACCTGCTTGAATTGGATAAACTTATGGAAGACCTTACACCCGAAGAAATTCAGAAAGCAGCACAGAGATATTTCAATATGGATAATTATGTAAAGGTCGTGCTTCTTCCAGAAGATATGTAGTCTTTAACATTTTTCAAAAGTTTGAGAAAGTACACCGACGAACTGCCAGTTCGTTATTTAACCATAAGGTTCGGTGGAAGGTAAGACTGTATCGGATTCAAGTTCCGTTACGAGCTCACTTGTAACGGAAAAGAAACCAACCATATTTAAATGCATAAATAAAAATCTTTGAAAGCGATTTTCTAATTGCATATTAATGTTATCAACAATAAGTACAATATGTTACAGTAATTAAAATAGAAATTTCGGGGGAATTAAAGTAAAAAAATGCTTGACAGATAAGTTTTAATGTTTTATATTTTCGACTGTGGAACAAAAAGGGTCGAATAGTATGAATAATAAAAGAGAAAACAAAAAGGAACAAATCCTGACAGTGGCGCAAAAATTTTTCGCACGCTTTGGCTTGAAGAAAACTACAATGGATGAGATTGCAAAGGCTAGCCGGATGGGAAAGGCTACGCTTTACCACTATTTCAGAAGTAAAGAACATGTATTTGCTGAAGTGATTAAGAGAGAAACACAAATTCTAAGAAATAAACTAAACGAAGCAATAGATATAGCTGATGACCCGAAGGAAAAAATTAGAGCCTATATTACTACAAGGATGAATTATTTGAAAAGCCTGAGCAATACATACACAGCATTAACTGACGAGTACCTCAAACATTATTCTTTCGTTGAAAAGTTTAGACAGGATTTTAACGATTATGAAATTCAAATGCTTTCATCTGTTCTGCGTGATGGTGTTGATAAGAAAATATTTTCTGTCATGAATATAAATAGTATCGCACGGATTATAGGTATTGCATTACGAGGTTTGGAATTTCCACTACTCACAGAAGAAAAATCGGAAAATTTTGAAGATGATATTAATCTTATGGTTGATACAGTATTATATGGAATTTGCAAATAATATTTTATGAAAAACTCGACTGAAATACTTAATCAGTATCATTGTTCCTATTTGCAGGACAAAAAGATGTGTTATTTGATCCATTTCCTAGACGGAGTTCCGTAAATATCATGTATGAAAATTTTATGTCTGTATGATAGGATGTAAAAATGAGGTTGCTACATTCAATTAGGAAAGGTTTTGGTATGAAGTTAATATGCCTATCTTTAGTTTTTCTTAGTGCAATACTTTTCGTCGGAGACGTATCTAATGGTACACCCACGTCCCTTACTTCTAGCGAGATCTATGCTTCAGATGAAAATGATAAAATCATATTTGCTGAACCAGATAGTAGTGTAGAGTTGAGTTTTCCAGGCGGATTCTTCCATGATCAAGGAGGGCAAAATTTTAAGGTAGGTGTTGCATTAAGTGGAGGCGCAGCCAAAGGACTTGCTCATATTGGCGTCCTTAAAGCATTGGAGGAAGCTGGGATTAGGATTGATTATATTGCCGGAAGCAGTATGGGTGCGCTTATCGGTGCTGCGTATGCATCGGGAATACCGGTAGATACACTCGAAAAAATTGCCGTTGATATCGATTGGAAAACTGCTGCCAAATTGTTTATTCCTAGGTTCTCAACGTCCGGTTTAATAGACGGAAAAAGAGTAAAAGAATTTTTATACACATTTTACGGTGATAAAAAGATTGAGGATTTACCGATTCCTTTTGCGGCAACAGCGGCTGATATCTCTTCCGGTAAATTATATGTCATTAATAAAGGAAGTCTCTTAGAAGCTGTTCGTGCAAGCATATCCATTCCAATAGTTTTTACACCTGTAAAACATAAAGATATATTTTTAGTTGATGGCGGGCTGGTAGATCCTGTACCAATTGATGTTGTCCGCGAAATGGGTGCGGATTTCGTTATTGCAGTTCATGTAATCCATGCCGGGTTTTCATTAGAGGAAAAGGAATATATCGAAATTATAAATTCGGATAGAGAAAAGAAAAAATTACCAACATTAGAAAATCTCAGCCGCCAAATTGCGGAATATCTTAACAAAGCCGAAGACAAAGTAAAAGATACAAAACCTGACGAAAAAAGTGAATCACCCAAAATAACCCAAATCTCACAAAATACATTACGGATAGCTCAGTACGTTATAGCAAACCTCCAAATTGAACTTTACAAGCCCGATTTAGTTATAGAGCCAGATACCAGAAGTATAAGCCAGTACGAGTTTTATCGTGGAAAGGACGCTATCGAAATCGGATATAAAGAAGCGATGAAAGTTTTAAGTACTTTAAAATAATAAAAATAAAAAACGGAGGAAATTTATATGAAACGAATTTCAGTTTTGATGATAATTGCAATCATAGCTATTAACTTGTGTATAATAGGATATGCACAGCAAAATGATGCTCTGAAAATACTTACAAAAGTAGATGAAGTTTCCAGCGCACCTGAAGACCAACATATTAAGTCCACAATGATATTAGTGGATAAGAGCGGTAATCAAAAAGAACGCAAAATGGTTATTTACCAAAAAGGCGGCGATAAGAGGCTTGTGAGATTCTTATCACCTCCTGATCAGAAAGGTATAAGTTTTCTAAGTTTACCAAACGATCTTATGTATCTTTATTTGCCGGCATTTCGAAAAGTGCGTATGATCGCCAGCCATGTAAAGAATCAAAATTTTGCAGGAACAGACTTTAGCTATGATGATATGAGTTCTTTCAGTTTTGCCAAAGAATATAATCCCAAATTATTGAAAACAACCGACACATTCTATCTTCTTAAACTCACGCCCAAAACGGAAATAGAAAAAGATTATAGTCAATTAAAAATGTGGGTAAACAAGGATTCTTTCGTGCCGTCCAAGATCGAGTACTACGATAAAAACGTTAATCTGTGGAAGACGCTTGCTTTTGATAATATAGAAAAGGTAGGGAATTACCGGATTGCAAAGGAAATGGAGATGAAAGACCTTAAAAAATCACACAGCACAAAGATGCTTATCGGCGAAATCGAACTTGATTCTGGATTATCCGACGATATTTTCACCAAACGCAATTTGAAAAGAATCAGATAAAAAGGAGAGATAAAAAGTGAGTAGTAAAAGATTTTTTCTCGTTATTGCAGGACTGTTTATAGCTGGCGGTTGGCTATTTGCGGACAATGGTGTAAGTATCACCGGATATATTCAAACGGACAACCGCATACAGACAAAGTCAAATGAATTTACCTGGAATGAAAATCGCTTAAATCTGCGGCTGGAAGGCGCTCCCTCGGATAAATACCATTATTTCAGTGAAATCAGGCTTCGGGGATTTGGTTTTCCCGTGATGAGTCGGTTCTCGGATTTACAACTCCAGGTGAAAAATAAAGTATATCCGTGGGGGCTGGAATTCCGTGAAGCTTATGTGGACTTATACGGCTTTGGTCTAAAAAACCTTGATATTCGTATCGGACGCCAGATTATTGTCTGGGGAACAGCAGATGCACTTAATCCTACCAGCAATCTTTCGCCGGATGATCTGGAGGACATCTTCAATTTTGGAGAAAAATTCGGAGTGAATGCAGTAAACGCCAGCTACTACATCGGAGATAACCTGACAATTAACGGAGTATATGTACCTGTTTTTACACCTGCTACACTTCCTTTCGGAGATTTTGCAGATGCTTTTTCTGCGCCTATGGATTTGCCGCCGGGAATGACTGTGAAAAGGCTATCCGATAAAATCATATTACCCGATCGAAAGCCATCCGAATCATCCCAAATCGGATTGAAAGCATCCACTAATTTATTAGGGTATGATCTTTCGTTTAGCTATTTCAAAGGGCGCGATGATTTGCCGATTTTGTCAAAAGCAACTATAACTGTGGCCCCAGTAGAGCCGGTAGGCACTGTTAACATTGCTACAGAGCTTATCTATCCTGAAGTACAGGTAATCGGCGGAGACTTCGCCGGTAGCATCGGCTCTGTGGGTATTTGGGGTGAAGGCGCTGTTTTTATGCCTGAAAAGGTTAAAATGACAACTATAGCACCATTATTCATTAACGGGACGTATTCTATGGAAACCACTCAAACGGTAGCCTTAGATGACG
Organism: Fidelibacterota bacterium; assembly: GCA_030665885.1. Lineage (GTDB taxonomy): Bacteria > Fidelibacterota > UBA2242 > UBA2242 > UBA2242 > BS750m-G69. The sequence goes on along the minus strand of DAOUYY010000075.1, from coordinate 272 downwards.
AACCATATTTCAAATTCGTTTTAGGCGGCGATTATACCTTTAAAAACGGATTGTATTTCAATGGACAATATCTCCACGGTTTCCTGCATGAGAGGGGTAAAGATGAATTGAATGACTACTTCACGTTCCGGCTGGAGAAAACTTTCCTGAATGATAAATTTAAATTAGTTCCTATTGGCGGAGCCGTTGCTATTAACGACTGGGACGATGTAAAGAATAATTATGGACTGGTGTACGCTCCGGAACTATCTTACTTCCCATCGGATAATGTT
>DAOUYY010000096.1 GCA_030665885.1 Fidelibacterota bacterium | reverse complement strand
TAAGACTTTCGTGTTAACTCTGTCTGTTTCTTCATTTCTGATACAAAAATTATTGTTAAAAAAACATATATACCTGTTAATATTGTTAATATAATAGTTGCTATTGTGGCGTATTTACTCCAATCAATAGTTCTTATATTTTTTTTTCGTTTTCATAAATTATACTTTCATAAATCAATGAGAACAGAAATAGTGAGAATGCCTGAAGAACTGACTTTCAATGAAAACATAACACGCATAATATCTAATAGCATGTTAAAGATACTTACCATCTTCAGTCAATTCAACAAAGGGTTTGTCAGACCGTATATTTACAATTGCAAAAAAATGATACAATCCATTTCCAAGTACCCTTTTATATACAGATTCATAACGGTAGCCACTTAACAAGTAATTATATAGTTTCTTCACATCACCCCAAAGATTACAATCTCTTCATTGAATTGCAAGGAAAAAGTACTAAATACATTATAGCCTAACTGTATAACATACCCAAAAGGGAGATATAAAGAACCTGGATAACTTTTTTCTTTAATTCGCATTTTTTGCATAACATCTAATTATACATTTTTTCTCTGTTATCAATAATTTCAGCATTTTTCTCTAACTCTTTTGTCCAATTGTTATAAATAGAGGTCTTTTTGCGAGTTAGAAGTTTATCGCGAATCACTTCTTTTTCCACTTTGTATTTTTCTTCATCAATATCTGCTCTTGACAACAATTTAACTATTACCATTTGGTTTCCAATACTTATCGGTTTGGAAATCTGTCCCGGTTTCAGGGCTAAAATGGTGCCGGTTAAAAGATTTGATCTACTTAACCCTTTTAATGGCTTATTTAGAGTTACTGATTCATGTTTAGTATATTTGAGTTTTGGATTGGTTTTTACCACAAATTCAAGGCTTTGATTTCCATCAAGCTCGTTATAAAATTCATTTGCTATTTTAGTAAGTTTTTCTGTTCTTTTAGTTTTTAGTAAAGGGGATTTAATTTGATCCTTCACATTGTCTATTGATTTATACGAAGCTACATTTATTGAATCGAGTTTTAAGATCACATAACCCTTTTCTGTACTTAGAACTTCAGAAATTGAACCTAACGGTTTATTTGAAAAAGCAAAACGAGCAGCTTGAGGAAAATGTCCAATACCTGAAACATATTTACTCTTTTCTTTAATAGGTGAGGATGTTTGGATTTTAAGGTTATGAGTATCAGCAGCAGCGGCAAATCCATATTCATTAGCGTCAAAAGCAAAAAGATTGGATTTTGAACGTATATGTTCCAATGTTTCAGGACCGGGCTTTATTTTTAATAAAATATGACTAGCTTCGACCTGCTTTTCGCCATTTTTATTGCGCTTATCTTCTACTTTGATTATATGATAGCCGAATCTTGTTAAAATCGGGTCTGTGATCTCACCTATTTTGACGGAGAAAGCAGCTCTCTCAAAAGCAGGAACCATTTGCCCTTTGCCAAACCATCCGAGATTGCCGCCACTTTTTACTCCGCTGGGGTCTTCAGTATATTCTGTTGCAACAGTTTCGAATGATTCTCCATTTTCAATACGGTTTTTAAGATTCATTGCGAGCTGATATACTGACATTGAATCAGAAGGTGTGGGCTTAATGTCAAGGAAAATATAATTAAGAATGCGAGTTTCCTCTACAAAGAATTTCTCTTTGTTTTCGTAATAATATGATGATATTTCCTCATCGGTAATCGGGAAGCTATCATTTTTTACAATAGAAAAAGGGAAGGTGAGAGTTTCTACATCAAAATTCACATTTGAAGTAGTATATTCAGACAATATTTCTTTATCACTTACCATTGCCTGGCTTTGGATCAAAATTCTGATTTTTTCAAAGGGTATGGTAGCGCGTATATATTGTTCTACTCCAAACCATTCATCGCCCTGGGGATTATGAAAACGATCTAAGTATTTTTGGTGATCGAATTTTCCATCTGTCTGAAATACTTCATTTTCGATAAGGAATTTGGGTGGATTATTAATCAGAATATCATAAATCTCATTGTCAGTAGCTTGTAAACCAAGGCGTTCTATTTCTTCAATGACTAAAGTTTCAGTTACAAATCTGCTCCAAATCTGATCGGAGATTCTATCTACAGTTATATCATCAATTTCCTGTCCTTTTTCTCGAATATTACTTAATTCAGTTTGAATTAATTCGGAAAAGCGAGTGGCGTCTAATTTTTTGCCATTGACTATCCCTGCAATTCCCTGTAGTTTGGATTTTCCTGATATGATGTCCATAATATTTGCTCCACCAACAAGTCCACCGATTGTCATACTCAAAACAAAGACAATTATCAAAGCCCAAAGAATGATGTGCATGTTACTTCTCAAATTTGTCATTAAACCCATTATTTTATTAAACCTCCTAATTAATTTTAATATACAAAAAGCATTCACTGAATTTAGTAATTATTAAATGTCAGGCAAACTCAATTTATTGATGTAAAAAATAAATAAGATTCACTGGATTAATAGGTGGGAAAAATTGTTTAGGTTCAGATGGAATATGACAAATGAGGAATTAAATTAAGGAGAAAGAGAGAAAGGAAAATCTATGCTAAATTACACCTTAATAAAAATCGTTTTTGTCATGTTTCCGCTGAATCAGTATAAAAGAATTCAATGGTTAAACTTTACTACGATTGCTCATGAGTTCTACTTAATATTTTAATCCCTTTAAAATATACTTAATATTTTCCTATTGTAAAAGATTAACAAGAAACAGGCTAATATCGGGTATATACGTAATAACTATTAAAGCTGCTAATAGAATAAATAAAAATGGGAGGCTGACTTTATAAAGAGTCAGGATTGGTTTATTAAATCGAAAGCTTGAGATGAAAAGATTCAGTCCTATCGGGGGTGTTAAATATCCTATTTCCAGATTGGTTAGAAAGATTATCCCCAGATGAATTGGATTAATTCCATAATTTGTTGCAATTGGAATAATAATTGGAACAACAATGATTATCGCTGAAAATATATCAAGTAATGCACCAGTAATGAGTAAAAATATATTAAGTAAAAGTAGAAACGCTATTTTCGAGGAGATGACACTCTGTATCCAGTGAAGAATGCTCTGTGGTATTTGTGCATCAATCAAGAATGCTGTAAGTCCCATTGAACAGCTTAAAATAATGAGGATTCCACCCACAAGTTGTACGCTATCTCGCATAATGCGAACAATATCTTTTTTGAATTTTAAGTCTTTCTTTATGAAAAACTCTGCAATGAGAACATAGAAAGCAGCAACTGCAGAGGCTTCAACTGCAGTAACGTACCCTCCATATATACCGCCTAATATGATAATTGGAATAGGTAATTCCCAGATTGATTCCCTTATTGCTACTAATACTTTTTTAAAGGAAAATGATTTTTTAATACTCAGCTTTGAAACATCATTCTTAATTGAGTATAAAGATAGGAGAACAATAATAAGTATTCCTGGAATAATACCCGCAATGAAAAGTTTATTAATGGAAACTGAAGCGACAATACCATATAAAATTAATGGAAGACTTGGGGGAAAGAGTAGACCGAGACTACCAGAACAGGTTATTAATCCTAAAGAGAAATTTTCGCTGTACTTTTTACTTTTGAGAATGGGATAAATAAGTCCACCAATTGCTATGATTGTGATACCAGATGCGCCTGTAAAACAAGTAAATAAAGCGCAAGTTACTAAAGAGACGATAGCGACTCCACCAGGCATCCAGCCAAGAAGAGCATCAGCAAGATTGAATAGTCTCTTTGGTGCATTACTTTCCGCAAGAATATATCCGGTAAGTGTAAAAAGAGGAATAGCCAGAAGTGTAGGGGCGGAAGCAATTCTGTATAATTCAACTATGACAACAGTTGGATCAATATCTGTAACTAAAAATTGGAAAACGGCTGAAATACCGATAGCTGCAAAGAGCGGCAAGCCGATCATTATTAAAATTACAACGAAAAGTAAAATTCCTAATGACATTTTTGTGATTGACTATTGACTATTGATAATTGATAATTAATAATTGATTATTGATTATTGCCCCTTTTCGCTTTGCTTATTATCCAATAATTTAATAGGAAAGGAGATTGCTAATAATAGAAATCCTACAGGTAATATTATTTCTATAATCCAGGCTGGACAAAATCCACCGATAATAGAATTGGTTTCTATTTCCAATTTAACGAAGGAGATAGAATACCATGTCATAATAATGCACATAAAGGATGCAAATATGCTAATAATCCAGCTTACAACTTTTTTGGGAGTCGATTTGAGATAACGTAATAGAATATCTATCGAGATGTGTTTTCCACGTAATGTAGTGAGAACAGCGCCGATAAATGTTATCCACAATACACCATTTCTCATGAGTTCTTCAACGGCGTTAAAGCCTATTGAAAAGAAATTTCGAAGTATGACTTGTAGAAATGAGAGTATTACTAAAGACAGCATTATAAAGACTGCCATAGCAGTGGTAATTTTTTCGATGGCTATACGGATTTTATGAACCATGTAAAGACCGGTATTCTTTTAATAGGTATAGAACCTTGTCTAAAAGTTCCTTGGAATAAAGTTTTCCAACTAATTTTTCACGGATTGTTCGACCTGCTTCATCGAATTCAGCCATTGTTTTGGAATCTTTTACAGATGAGAGTATTATGCCGGATTCCTGTAAGACTTTTATGGATTCTTCGTTTTCTATTCTACTTTGTAGAACGATTTTGTGCATATTTTCTTTTGTTTTTACTATAAATATTTCACGGATGTCTTCTGGCATAGAGTTTAACATTTTTGTTGTTATAAGGACAGCACCGACAGAATTAGTTAGCGCGTAATCCATCATATAGTTAGTTTTAGTAAACCACTGTAATGCAAGTACACCATAAGGAGATATGTAGACACCGTTTATTAAACCGGTTTGTAGAGAAGTATGTACATCTGTAACGTCTAATGGGATTGAGGGGATATTCATAACCTTAAAAGTAGTACGAGCAAGGGGATCACCTTTCCAGAGCCACATCTTTACTTTACTGAAATCTTCCAAACAGTTGACAGGTGTTTTTGTAAAAAGATATATAAAGCCTACCTCAGCCCACCCGGCAAGGAAAAAGCCTTTTTTAGTGAATCGTTTTTGAAATTCATCAAAGAGAGAATTGTAAACATAATCAACCTCATCACTGTTTCTAAAGAGGAATGGGAGGTCAAGGATGCGAATTTCCGGGACGATTTCACCTAAGCCAACTCCGGTGAAAGCACCCGAGTGAATCTGACCCAATCTCATTTTTCGGAGTACGTCTTTTTCTCCACCCATAACGCCATTTGGATAAACTCGAAATTTTATTTGACCATTAGTTAATTCTATAATCTCTTTTTCAAAGTTGCGCATTTCATTCATCCAGCTGGACCCCTCAGGAGCAACAGTTGCCATTTTTATTATATATGTTTTTTGAGCTAGTAATGTAGAAGAAGCTAGCAGTAAAGCCATAAATAAAACCTGATGAATCGTTTTCATATTGTTTACCTCATATTTTACTGATTCCTAAATTGAGCGATTTATGTAACACAAACACTCTTGTTTGTGAAGAGAGCATGAAATACATGCAGTAAACCAAATAGGTAGGAGTAAGTCACTGAAAGAATCGAAGTTGTCATGTTCAGAATCGCTCAATTTAGGTGATTGATTATTCATACAATAAACCAATTTTTTATAAAAGGATGTCTTTGACAGCCAAAGCCAAATTGGTTTTAACTCTCAATTTGTAATATCTTCAATCCTCAGGAAACCAGTACAAGTCTTCATCTTTTTTCAGTTTCAATGCCTTTCTTTTTGCAATCTCGTTCATTAATCGAATTTCTGGATATTTCTCAATGTCTGTTTCTAAGACCTCTTTTAATAATTGATCAAATAATTCTTTATCCTGGATTTGAAATGCATAATAACGAGCATAAAATACTTTTGCCAGTAGAAATTTATTGTCATTTAGTTCCATATTTTTCAGGAAATGTTTGCGTCCAAGCTCTGGATTGCCACCTAATATTGGTGGTCTTGCAGCATAATAGCTGCCATAAAAAAGATGCACACCAGCAAAGTTGTATTTTTCATCCAGTTCCAGAACTCGCCGCATAATCATTTCAACTTTGGAGAGATTGACTAACGTTTTAGGATCACTAAGATGATGCAAAATATAGGAACCCCAGTTATATCCAAGCCAGAAAAGTGCTGGAACATCTTTTTGGGTATATAAAGGCAGCAATTTTTCTAAGTCTGACGGAATTATTCTTTCATTAAAACGTTTTTTCTCGGGTAATGCACGAAAGGAATATTTTAATCCTCGAAGGTAAAATCTGGATGCTCTCTCAGGATCATTATCCTCAATAAATGCCATCGCAAAGGCTCCAAAACTTTGTGCGGCTAATAAATTCAATCGAGGGTTATCCGGGTCTCTCGAAAGCAGTATTTCTATAGTTTTCAAATTGCTGGCAAGGAATTGCTCTGCTAATTTCAGGTCTTCTTCTTCATAAACTGCTGAAATTCCACTTTCTATAAAATTTGATGCGGAATTCATTACAAATCTATTTAGACTACAGCTATTCAGGAGAAGCAGGGAAAAAAATGTAAAATGTAAAATATAAAACGTGAAACGTGAAACGTAATTTGAATTTTGTCCCACCCGGGACTCCTGTCGGAGCAATTTGAATTTTGTGCTTGTGGATTCTCGTGTCTTTAAGTCTTATAATTTCGTTCATAAAATTCATCTCGAATACTTATGTAGTTTTTGTTCTTCTTCGGAAGCCATGATGATAGAAATACGTCCAACCCAGATTTCAAAATCAGATTTAATGGGAAGATATGCCGGCGCCCCTCTAAACCATCCTTGGAATTTACCTGTAAATCCGACGATCCCTTTATAGTAGTTTTCACCAGAAATTAACTGCAATAGTTCTTTTAAACCTCTACATATTACCGGTTCTCTTTTATTTTCAAATATTATGTCAGAGATTACGAAATTCTCATCAATGATTGTCATAACCCGTTCATTTCTTTGTTCTTTTACAAGCTGGCGAGAATAAAAAAGTATAGAAGTTCCGTCTATTGTATTATTAGGTAAATATTTTTCTAAGTATTCAATATGGCCGTCCTCCGTCACTGTCCTGCAAACAAATTTTCCTTCTTCTCTGTAGAAATCGTAGACTTTTTCACATATAATCTTATTTTCTCGTAAATGAAGGAAATGTTGAAGAGCTTGCTTAGTATTCTGATCAATAATTGTGATGTAATCGCTGTGTAGAGATGCAATGAATTCCAGTGCGGGGTTAGAGTCGAGACTAAAAATTACTTTATATGCATCAAAACCTTTGAAATTGAGTGTTTCTGCAATAACAGTATTCAATTCGCCGACTTTAATTGGTCCCCAATGAACATTATATAGAACATTTTCTCCGATAGGAAGAAACCTGTTTGATGAATCTCTATAAGGGATAGGATAAAAATCGTGTGTATATGGATTTCCTATATTTCTTTTTTGAATCCATTTAATTACCCTGGGAGTTTCCGGGTGATTCGGAAACAGATAAGCAAGAATCCCGTTATATTGCTCAGCTTCCTTATAATTTTCAGTTTTAATATTAACGTCAGCGAGTAGTAATAATATTTCAGCATCGTAGGAATATTTTAAGCCCTTTTCAAGAATTTTAATTGCTTCATTGTATTTACATTGTTTTATATAGATATCACCAATTATGGGATATGGTAGAGTAAATTTTTTATTATCTGAAATAGCATCTTTGAGATAGTCAAGGGATTCTTCATATTTTTTTCTTTCATAAAGGTACAATCCAAGGTAATACTCGGGAATTTCAGGATTTGAGTGATGTTTAATTGCTGCCTTAAGATATTTAAAGCTATTCTTCAAATTTCTCCGCTTATATTCAATCATTCCTTTTAGTAAAAGAGTAGGGCCATATTTATGGTTATTTTTAAGAGAAACATCAATATAATGGTCTGCATCCATATATTTTCCTTCAAGAAAATACAGAAAAGCGGTATTGTAAGCAGGAACTTCCTTTTGTTCTGAAGAGTTAATTTCTTCAATATACAATTTTTTTGCTGTTTCCCTCTGATCTAATAGCCATGACTTTTGAGCTTCTGTTAGATTTGCTAAGGGAGTGTCAACGATTGAGCTGAAGAGGGAAATAGGGGAGATTAAGGTAGAGGTTATTAATAAGTTTAGTAATATAAATTTTTTCATAAATTAAATTGATTTTTACAAGTGAAATTTATATCCTTCACATTGAAAATCAAACCTTTTACAAGCGATTATTTAAATGCTGATATAAAAAATGGAGTTTTAGATATGCGAAGAAAAATTTTAATTATTGTATCGAGAGTGGTGAGGATAGTTATTGTATCCTGTGCTATTGCCCTAGTTTTTAATTCATTATCTCCTAAAGGCATACCGTTGATAACAAGGTATCGGAAAATCACTATTAGAGGAAATGAAATAAAAGTTCCTATTTTTATTGTGAATTCGGATAGAAATTTTGATAGTAAAAATCGCCAATTTGGTTTTGTTATGCATCCTGCAGAGGAAATTAATCTTAAAGATGCATTTAAATGTTTTGCAAATGGTACTGCGATATTTATTGACACAAGGACCTCTGATAGATATAGATTGGGGCATATTCCTGGAGCAATATCTCTTCCGATAGAGGAATTAAGTTTTGAAGAATTTTCGTTAGAGAATCTTGGTTTAGATCAAAAAATTGTTACTTATTGCGATGGTGAAGAGTGTTCTGAAAGTATTGATCTTGCATTATATCTGGAAGAAATTGGATTTTCTAATATTTACTTTTTCATGAGTGGTTGGCAGGAGTGGAAGAACACCGGTTATCAGATTTCGGAGGGGGATAAGCCATGAAAAGTGATAAATTTATTTTAATTGTTACGTATGCTGTCCGCTTTATATTGGGTTTTCTTTTCCTTTATGCTTCAATCGATAAGATGATTAATCCAGCAAGATTTGCAGAAGTTGTTTATCACTATCGTGTTTTACCGATTGAATTGCTGAATATTATTGCTTTATTAGTTCCCTGGATAGAAGCAGTGCTTGGGGTGACTTTATTATTAGGTATTTGGATAGAGACATCAGCATTTATATTGAGCAGCATAACATTATTTTTTATCGTGTTAATGATTAGCGCGATTGCGAGAGGTTTAAATATAGAGTGTGGATGTTTTACACTTGATCCTGAGGGTTCATTAGTAAGCTGGAAGCGTGTTATTGAAGATTTCTTTATGTTTGCTGGCAGTATGTTTTTGTTTTTTAGGGCTACGTGTAGAAAGCAATTGGAAAAATGATTTCAATCTGTTT
>DAOUYY010000188.1 GCA_030665885.1 Fidelibacterota bacterium | reverse complement strand
GGATCACCAGCTTGTATTCTGTAGAAGTAAACTCCTGAGCTTATTCTCGAAGCGTTCCATTGGACTGAATAGTAACCCGGTTCTTTTAATTGATTTACCAGAACATCTACAACTTGACCTGATATATTGTAAACCGTTATTGTCACCTTGGATTGCCCTGGAACTGCATATTTTATATTTGTACATGAGTTAAACGGATTAGGATAATTCTGTTCTAAAGTGAACTGTCCGGGTAAGACGGGTAAGTATGAGACAACTCCTATAGTAACCTCTTCGAATATTGCTGCAATTTCTGCATTACTTGTTAAGCTAATAGTTATCGAGTTTGTATCGAGATTTGAAATTCCTTGCCAGCCAGCAAAGCGATAGCCTTCCCCTGGTAAAGCGGTTAAGTGCATTGGGAAATCTTTAAAATACTTTATTACACATACAGAGTCAGCAATGGATACCTTATTAATAATAATTGTTCCCATATTGGGCGATGAATTATGAACCGTTAATTTTGCAGTGCCTATTAGATCAAATTTTTCTCTGAGGTGCATACGAATATAAATAGGTCGATTTTCAGCAAATTCTCTCATAATATCAACATTCCCTTCCCAACTTTCACCAAATGAGAGAGAACTTTCCCACCTGGATATGTGTCTGGGAATTTCCGGAGCGATAAGTGCCTGAAGACTATCAATAATCTGAATAACCGTCTCAGGTTCAAACGTTGTTGCAAGATGTATGGCAAAACGTTGAATGAACGATGTTCTGAATTCTTCGTTCTCTAAAAGTTTTCGAAATAAAAATGTTGACCAGGGAGGATTCGCATAATAGGTAGCACTCGTTGCAGTGGCATTTTCTAAGGTATTACTATAATATTGACCTAATTGATGTGCACCAAACCCAAGATCCGTATCGAAAAGAAGCCATCTCCATTTCCCGGTTGGTGTTTTTGGACGCCAATATTTTATATTACCACCAGGCCAATCAATATTAGCAAAATAAATTTCCGCAATCTGGTAGTTGATATATTCTTCTATATCTATCTGCGTCGTAACATAATCGTAGTTAGCATTTAAAGTCATATCGTTGGAAGAGATAAAATTAATCAAATTGTTATAATGATTAGCATCACCGATCTTCACACTTGCATTTCCCACTAAAAGGTCAATGCTATCAGGATCAATTCCATAGTTCGATTCAAAATAGTGCTCGTTATGTTTTTCCCGAATGTTATGTATCCCCCAATACTCACCATTTAAGAAGAGAATAGCCGGACGAAATGCTTGCCAATCCAGATCCATACAGTCCTTCACTAACGTTTGCATCATTCCATCCCGAAACATAGCTCGATACCAATCCTGTCCTGCATTCCGCAACACAAGATTATTAAAACTATTTATGTTTTTGTCTTTGAAAATCCTATAATTGATTTTACTCGTTCCATACTGGCTTCTCGCGTATATCGCCAACGTTTTTTGCGGATATAATCTTGTACATCCTCCTCCAATTTTCATACCGGCATTCAGGCTAAACACGGGTTCTCCACCTTCCTCGAAAAATTCCAAGCTGACCGGTTTTTCCCAGTCTTGATTCCAGTTTTTGGGCGTATTGCTACAATATCCCGTAATTCCATTAGTCCCTTCAACATAAATCCCGATCTCATCGTCCCATAGATTCTCCGGAGCCGTGGCAACGGATACAACCGGTAATGTAGAAAATTCGTCGATAAATATTGTTGCCATAACTTCTTGGCTGGGTAAAAAATTGCTTTTGTAGGTTACGGCGCGTATTACAGTTGTTAAGTCTACATTAATTGCAGATTCGAAGATTGATGAACTTTCCGTAGGACTTGAGCCATCGAGAGTATAATAGATTACAGCCTCCGATTCATCTGCCCATATATCGACAGTTTGACTTCCATCGTAGAAACCACCCGGGATTGAGAATTGAGGTGATTCAGCTTTTCCTAAATAAACCTGGGTTACATTCGAACTACCCGGTGTAGATTCACTAAAGTAAAACCAGTCATCACTAGCATCCGGTTTTCTTCCCCTGGAAACATCTACCGGAATATCAATAGGGTCAAGTTGATCGATAATTTGACCCGAATTATTTGTTAAAACCAACACTTCGCCGCTGGATTGAATTTTGAAATTTGTATGAAAATGTGATTCTGAGAGATTCAATATGTCCGGAACACCTTGTGGTTCCTGGGGTGTATTAGCCATTCCTAATGATAAAAAAGGAATGATAGTCATATCGGAGCTACTTGTTCCGTGATTATGAACCTGGATTGCGAGAATATTATCTCCATTGACGAGTAAATTCTGGACATTCTCAACAGGGAATTTCTCAGGAGGATTACCATAGCAGATTTTCGGTTCTGTATAAGAGTCGGCGGATTGATTAAATGGAGGATATATTCCTGTTATATTCGCTCTGGCGATTTCAATTCCGTTTAAATAAGCAATAAATGCATCATCATAATCAACGTGTAAAATTGCTTCAGTAATGTTTTCTGGATATTGGACAATAAAAGATTTTCTTAAGTAAATTGAGATTGTATTCAACGGAACAATCGTTGAATCGTCATTATCGCCATAGCCGATTCCTGTCGGTCCTGAAGACCAATCGGAATCATCAAGTTCAATTTCCCGCCAATTATTTGAAGGTTCACTATCTCCCAGTTTATATCTCCAAATGTCTCTCCAATCAATAACTGTTTCCCAGTGATTTATGCAGGATTTTCTGTCTTTCCCGGATGCAAAGAGAACCAGGAATTGGTTTTCTCCAATTATATAGTTGGGGAATGTCCATTTGAATAAATTATCTTCATCATCAGAAATGCCAAACCCGCTCAAATTTATCGTAGAATCAGAAGCATTGTATATTTCAATCCAATCGGGATAGTCTCCGTCTTCATCGGAAATAGTCGTAGCATTTGAAGACATAACTTCATTAATGACAATCCTATGAGAAAGCAAAGATGAGACACAGAAGAGAGTTAATAATACTGTGCAATAGACTTTTTTCATACCTAATAAAATCTAACCAATTGTAATTCTTTCATCAAATACATTTTATAAGCAATAACTGGATTTTAAGGTTTAATAGGTATAAGTTTTGCGTTGATTTTAAGTAGAAAGGGTTTTTATGCGTGTATTAGAAGTTCGTAATATCACAAAAAAGTTTGGTGATTTTATTGCTGTGGATAATGTATCATTTTCCACTGAAGAGGGTTCTGTATTCGGTCTAATTGGACCAAATGGTGCAGGGAAAACAACCACTCTCCGGATGATTATGAATATAATTATCCCCGATTACGGTGATATATCTATTCTGGGAAATTCGAAAATGGGAACTGCAACTGATAATATCGGTTACCTGCCTGAAGAACGCGGAATGTATCGGAAAATGAAAGTAGGCGCCCTGCTTTTATTTCTAACAAAACTAAAGTCGATGCCAAAGAAAGAGGCCCAGAAGCAAATTGATTTCTGGCTGGAGAGGTTGGAACTCACTGATTGGAAAAACAAAAAAATCGAGGAACTCTCTAAAGGTATGCAGCAAAAACTACAATTTATTGCAACTATACTTCATAAACCAAAACTACTGATACTGGACGAACCCTTTGGTGGTTTAGACCCGATCAACACTAATTTGATAAAAGATATTATACTTGAACTGAAGCAGAATGGAACGACGATTATGTTTTCAACACATGTGATGGAAAGCGCTGAAAAACTATGCGATGATATTTTCCTGATAAATAAAGGGCGAGAGGTTCTATATGGAAAGTTGAGTAATATAAAAAAAAGTTTTGGAAGAGAAAATGTGCTGATCGAGTTTGAAGGTAATGATGATTTTTTAAAGAAGTCGAAACAGATCAAAAAATTTGATAATTACGGTAGATATGTTGAGGCACAATTAGTGAAAAACGCTGATACCCAAAAGCTATTGAAGGAAGCAATGGAAGTAAGCATCATCAGAAGATTTGAAATAAAGGAACCGTCGTTAAACGATATTTTTATTGAATCAGTTAATGTATCTGATGCTGAAGGAGACGAGAATGAGTAAAAAATTAATAGCCGTTATAAAGAGAGAATATATCACACGGGCTAAAACCAAAGGGTTTATTATTGGTACTCTTATGTTTCCAATCTTATTGATTCTGGTCTTCGGAGGTATTTTTATATTCTCAGCAATTTTTCAGCCTTCGACACGAACCTATTATGTTGTAGATCAAACAGGTCAGATTTTTAACGAATTTGAAAGCATGTTTCCTGATACACTTAAAACAGGTGAGCTGAAATACAAATTTATAGAGAAAGTTGTGCCGCCAGTGGAACTTGATATAGCCATGGAGGATTATCAGAATTTAGTCTTAAATGAGAGAATTAACGGATATCTTGTAATTCCAGAAGATGTAGTCGAATCCAGAGAGGTAAAATATTCTGCCCGGAGCGTGAGCGACTTCGAGGAGCAAAGAGATTTGTCAAATGCACTTTCTAGAATCGTTACCAATATTCGACTTGAAAAGATAGGTCTGTCCCCTGAGGAAATTCGTAAAGAAATGTATTTGGGAAACATCCGCCTGGTCAGCCTACAGATTACCGATGAAGGAGAAATCGAAAAAAGTGGTGTTTCAAGTTTTGTTCTTACTTATTTCCTCACATATATTATGTTACTCATGATTATGATCTACGGTCAGATCTTGATGAGAAGCGTCATAGAAGAGAAGACCCAGCGGATTACGGAAACGATCATCTCGTCAATAAAACCCGTCGAATTAATGACGGGAAAAGTAGCTGGCATTTGTTTACTGGGACTAACACAATTGGTGGTTGTTGGCATAATGGTGTTAGCGCTTGTGATCTATGGTGAAAATCTACTTATCAGATTTGGCGTGAGTTCGTACGAACTTCTAAATGTTGTTCGGCAGATTCAATTTTCTGCAAGTGTATTTGGATTCTTGATATTTTTCTTTCTAATGGGCTTTGCGTTTTTCGCAGGGCTCTTCGCAGCGATTGGTGCAATGGTGAATACTGAAGACGAGGGACAGCATTTTCAAATGCCGCTTATTTTTACTATCATAATTAGCTTTTTCATTATGTTTACTGTGGCAAAGAACCCCGAAACACCGATGGCATTTTGGGCATCG
>DAOUYY010000019.1 GCA_030665885.1 Fidelibacterota bacterium | reverse complement strand
ACTTCGTTCTCTTGAATTGTCTAAAACCAAAATCCAACAGACCAATGATTGAAACACTACATTATGTCCTGTTATAGATGATACATAGGCATGTCTAAAACCAAAATCCAACAGACCAAGGATTGAAACTTTTGAGAATATCAAATATCAAATATCAAATATCAAATTTCAAATTTCAAAGTCTAAAACCAAAATCCAATAGAACCCTACGCCACTTCGTTTTGCAGGGCAGGCAAGGATTGAAACTTTTGAGAATTTCAAATTTCAAATATCAAATATCAAATTTCAAAGTCTAAAACCAAAATCCAACAGAATCCCAAAGGGATCTCCATGAGACAAGGATTGAAACAATTTGATATTTAATTAAAGAGGATACTGAAGTTGTGCCTGACGAAAGCGGCTCACAGAATGATGCATATATTCGTGGTAATAATAGTATAGTATATTGGGATACATTCAGAGCAGACTGATCAATAGGCTACGGAGTACAACCCCGTAGCTAGATATTTCAATTCACAGTACTCGTTCCGGGGCTGCCTGCCTGACTGACTGTCGGTAGACAGGTCGGGCAGGTGCTCTGGAATGGAATCACGATTTAGATCGAGAGTTTTGGCTACAGAGCAGAGCCCTGTAGCCAGTAAAAATACTATTTATAAGTTGAATTTTATCAATTTAAATTATGTTCAGGAATTCAATATGTTCTAAAAAGCTCTTTAAAAATAACCTCTAAACCGATTTGTTTTCTCTACATTCCATTTTGGATGTTTATTTAATTTATTTTTTACAAACCCTTTTGATTTTTGAATGCGTTCTTTGATATATTGTTGTTCCCAATGAGAGATGTCATAATTGTTAGAGCTGTTAATGTTTATTTTTTTCAATACTTTTACAATGGAAGTCGGTTCATAGCCAGCACGGTAGGCATAAATCATCCCTAATTTATCCGCTTCGTATTCATATTCAATCTGTCGTGGAGCTGTGCAATATTCATAAATATTAATTGCCATTTCTTCCAGTTCTTGGTCAGTTGGATCGCTGCGATTAGATGTTTCTTCCTCAAGTTTATCAAATGCTCCTTCAGCAATTATCATTGTCTTTCGCTTTGATAATTCCTGGTAACCATGTTTGCAAACTATATGAGCAATTTCATGTCCTAATACGCATGCAAGTTCAGCTTCGTTTTCAAGGATATTAAGGAAGCCTTTTGAAATAAAAACTATTCCATTTGGAGAAGCATATGCAGTGGGTCGTGAATCATTTAAGATGTAAAACTTCACAGGATAATCGTATAACTCACTATTTTCAAGCACGAGTGTACCCACTAGATTTAAATATTTCAATTTTGTAATATTATTATCAAGTCCTTTTCCGTTAGAAGCTATTTGGGCTGCTACTGCAAGTCCTAATTTTTCAAGGTTAAGAAATATTTCACACTCCTCATAATTTTTTTGAAATTTTTTATATCTGTTTCTGATTCTCCTCGAATTTCTTTCCTGGTAAGTCTCTTGTTTGAACCGATAATATTCGTCCGGAGTAATGAATTGTGATTGATACTGATCAAAAGTAAATTTGCTGCCTGCTTGATATTTGATGAATTTCTGAGCAAATCCTTTTATTGCTCCGCTTGCAGAAGCTCTCGAGATCATTGATGGTATTTCACCGAAAGGGCTTGACATTAGTGGATCAATTTTTTCTTCTTTTTGAGATTTTAGAGCATTTTTAGAAATCCAGCCTTCTTTATCACTGAACTTGATATTTACCCATCCGGGTTGTTGATTAAGAATTGTAATAGCTGAACCTTTCTTAAGCATTCCTATTAATGGATAATAACTGCCAGGTCCCTCACGAAAGTGGCATTTGTTTCTGCCAATTACTTTTGTATTTTGGCTGAACAGCAGAAGGGGAATGAGAAAAATTATTGTAAGAATTAGGATTTGTTTTTTCATGGGTTTCTCCCTTTTTTTTGTTTAATGTTCTCGGTTCATTTTATTTTATGGTGATGTTGAAAACACCTTTGTCATCTATAAGTTCTGGATTAATAATCAACTGTTGACACCTTTTATGAAAAACTTCTGCTACAGGGTCATCGGGTCTAATTTTAGTTAATTTTTCAAATGCAATTGCTGCTAGTTTAAATTTTCTTTTTCGATACAGTTCTAATACTTCTTTATGCATAGACAGATATTTTTCAGTATTGTTGTCTAAATCCTCTTTTTTTGATATAACAGAGTATATTCTCAATGGTTTATCTCTACCTTTCACCCGAATAAAATCCAGCTCTCTACAAATGAATTTATCCTTTACAAGCCCGTATGTCGTTTCGGAAATAATATTTTGAGTTCCGTATATTTTATTGACTCCTTCGAGGCGAGCAGAAAGGTTGACTGTATCTCCGATTGCAGTATAATCCATCCTGTGTGAAGAGCCAATGTTTCCAACCACAAATCTCCCGCTATTAATTCCTATGCGTGTTATTAAGGGTATAGAACGGTTTTTAGTTTCGATTTTAAGAGATGAAAGTTTATTGAACTCCAGTGCTGCTTTGCAGGTAAAAAGAGCATGTTCTCTGTTTTCAATAGGAGCTCCAAATATCGCCATTATTCCATCACCTGTGTATTTATCCAGCATTCCGTTATTGTTAAAAATTATTTGTTCGACTTTTTCAAAATAGTCATTAAGAAATTCAACAATCTCAGGTGGTGAAAAATGCTCGGAAATTCCAGTAAATCCCTGTATATCTGTGAAAAGTACAGTAGCTTCAATCTCTTTTCCTCCCATTTCAAGTTTTTCGGGATTTTGAGTTAAGGTTTCAACAACTGCAGGGTGTAAATATCTATTAAAAACCTTCTTGACCTGCCTCTTTTCACGCCCTTCTGTAAAGAAATTAGTTACAAGGACAATAATTACAGATAAGAGTATAGCTATCTCAGAAGAGACAATTGGGGCAAACATTTTGTAATTCTGGAAAAGGATGACAGCAGTCAGCAAAGGTAAAAAGAAAAAAACTAAAGAGATGACAGCTGATAGCCATATTTTTATTTTTTGCCAGATAAATGATAAGATAAAAAGCAATAGAATGGAAATAACAATCCACAAGGTAATCGGAAACCTGGAGATGAAATCATCCCTTATGATATTAGAAAACACAGTAGCGTAAATCTCAACGCCGGGGTAAGGTTCAATAGAACTGAAAGGTGTAGTTTTTAAGTCTAAAAGACCTGCAGCAGTAGCTCCGATAAAAACAGCCTTATTTTTAAAAGTTTCGGAAGGAATTAAAGGTTTTTCTCCACTTTTCCATTGGATATATGATTGTAGTAGTTGTACAAAAGAGGTGTATTTAAATGTGTTACCAGGTCCGCTGGGACCATACCAGTAAATATTAAAAAAGCCATCTTTGTTAAGTGGGATGCAGTGATTACCGGAAATTAAACATCTGCTTTTATTATCAAATTGGACCGTTTTAACATCATCGTAGATAAATGCTGAAGTTAATGCCATATATGGGTAGATTTTACCGTTATATTTGAAAATTAGCGGTACTTTTCTGCAGATCCCGTCACTGTCAGTGAAAAAATTAACTGCACCGGGATGAGCCATGGATTTTTGAAATTTGTAAATTGGCAAAGTTGCTCTTGGATATGTTTTAATAATTTCAGAAGGTATATCGTATTCAAACTGAACTGAGAAAGTGTCTAATGCTGGTGCTATATTAAAATGTGTGGAATCTTCCATCTGGGATGCAAGAATGACACGTTCATTTTTTTTCATTTGAAAAGCAAAAAGTGAATCAGCATATTCTGCTTCTACATTCAATCTATCAATATCCGGAGAAGAAAATATAACGTCAAATGTTATGGTTTTGGCTTCGCAGTAGCCAAGATATTCCGTTGCAGCTGCATAAATATCTCTTGGCCAGGGCCATAATATTTTGAATTGATTTTGAAAGTAATCTAAACTGTTTTGATCTATCGCTATAATAACCGCTTCGTCAATAAAGTTCTTCTTCTGAAAATCCCTAAAAAGAACATCATGTGCTTGATTTTCCCAGCGCTGGATTAATTGAATTTGTGCAATCAGTAGGGATAGTGCAACGCTTGTAAAAGCAATGAAAACTGAAATGATGATTTTTCGGATATTGGGTTTCATTTTCTAAAACCTTCCGAAGGTTTCAAACCTTCGGAAGGTTGAATTGCCTCCCATTCTAAATCACAATCCCATTTGTCGAGATTGGAATTTGAAAACCGTACTAAGCATAAGTCAATTAACGATAAATATTATTATGAGAACCAATATCAATAAGAGTAATTTCTTTTTACTCTATTTGCAAGATTAGCGTTATCCTATATTTATATGTAAGTCTAATGGCAAATAAATCTTTTAACTTTCCTTTAAGCGAATGTATTTGTAAAGAAGGATGCAATGGATCCTCAACTAATATCTCTATAATTTTTTCAAATTGAGATTTCAGATCGGGATGATGTTTAAAGAATTTGTTAGTAGTCTTTAAAAATTGATCCGGTACTATTAATGTGAACATTGGTTCTCTGGATAGTTGTAAATAGCATCTATTAATTCTGATACTGATGTAAACCGTTGAGCCTTGTTACTCTTAATATCTCTCAAAGCTAATTGTATTCGAAGGAGATACGAATTTTCTTGTTCTTTGATTAACTCATCGTAAGTAGGTTCATCTAAGATAACATATTGTGGTCGGTTATTCTTAATGATGTGAACTGCTCCCTTTTTTAGTTCTTCATCAACGGCGCTAATGCCTTTTCGTTTGATCTCTTGTGCTGGAATAGTATTCATTATAACACCTTTTTTAGTATTTAATTAAGTTTAACTTATAATTTTCTTCAAATAAAGAAATTTTAGTTTTTAACTTAATAAATTATCTTCCACTCAAAATCCCAATCCCATTTATCAAAGTAGAGATTTCCACCTTCCCATTCGACTTCTCCTCGCTGGGAATCGACTGTTTCGGATCGAGGATAAATTTTAACCGGGTAAAAATTCTGTGAATATGCGTCGTTAAAAATCAGGCGGTAGCTGTCCATACCATTAAGATAAAACCACTTTAGAATTACGTCATCGGTTTCACGGCAACCGTAAGTGACGTCCATGGGTACCCATCCATAAGGTTCAAAGTAGATTTCTCCCCAGTCGTGCATACTATCTTTAGGCGGTTGAAATTCCCAGCCCGACTGCCATTTTGCTGGGATTCCATTCATGCGGCAAAGCGTCATGAAGAATAGGGTTTGCATACCACAATCTCCGTGGCGATTTTCATTAACATATTTTGGAATATTTCGAAATGTAGAATATTCTCTTGCTGATGCCCAGGGAATATTTACATCAACCCATTCAAAAAGTTTTTGTGCAATTCTGTATGGATTTGTTTCAGTCCCAACAATTGTTTTCGATAATTCTTGAAGTTCTTCGGTAAACACTATATGTGGTGGAACTTCATTCAGGAATGGCTCTAACTCCTCTGTTTTGGGAACAGGAATAACTCTGCTTAGATCGACTGGAACATAAATCCCGTGTGGAGTATATTGATATTCAACAAAAAATTCAGTCGGAGTATCGCTTTCGGTAATTTTTTCAAAGTAAATAGTTCTATGTTTTGTCTGGTCGTTATCTGCAAGAATGTATTTAGCAGGTTCAGTATTTAGCAGTTTTATATCTGTTTGACGGCTTTCAATTTTACGTGGGAAAGGTATCCAGCACCGAAGTACTTTTCCATCTGGTACAACATCTTTTTCAATTATAATGCTCTGTTTTATCTTAAGAGTTACAGGAGATACATATCGATTATCAGAAGATTTTACTTTTTTGATAATATTAGCAAGATGCTTGTCCAGTGGAAATTTTTCGCTCTTTTTATCGGTCTTTTCCTTTTCCACTTTTTCCTTAATAGCCTTTGCCTCTCTGTCAATTCTAAAGAGATTTGGTCCAGCGCTATTGAAATACTTTTTTTTACCATCTATGGTCATGAACTCAAGTGCATCTTCCTTTTCCCATTTCCTGAGATCTGATGCACTTACTTCCGGAATGTAAGTTTTTATGTATTCCAGAATATCTTTTTCATCCTTGGTGAAATCTTTTTTAATTCTATTCATTCTCTCAATTTCGAATAAAAGATCGATACGTTCCTGATCGGTTAAATCTTGATTAGATGCCAATTCTACACGAATAATTTGAGAGGCTTTTTTAAATTCCCCCTTTTCAATAAGTTCTCTGTAATTAACAAAGTTGGAGCATTGAAAAAGGGTGAAAGACATTATCCCCAAAAGGATAAAAAAGAAAACTGATTGTTTTTCCATTTTTAACTCCTCTTTTTTTTTCTTCAATTCAGTAGCATGTTTACTTGAAAAGTTACGATATAGTGATTGTTTTGCAATGAAATTTATAGTTTTACATATAATTCATCGAGTTATGGATTAATAATTACCGAATCCGTCAAGTGCCGGACAAGCCCGTCAAATGCCGGGCAGGCCGGACAAATAAATTGCCTGCCTGGCGGCAGACAGGCGCAGTTAATATTTAGCAAAGATGAAAATGTTAACTCCCGGTACTTCTGGAGTTTTAACCGGTGGAAATAAGATACTATGCCAACATTCTCAGACTTTATTCGGTTCGAATTATCTGATCTAACCCGTAACTGACATATTACTTTTGCATAAGATTCAGAATAGTTTAGCTTAAATTATTTATCACATAGCGATTATTTCGGGATGAATTTTTGTCATACGGCGGCTGCCAGACTTTGACAATTGTCAATTATTAATTATCAATTGTAAATTGTCAATTATAGAGTGGCACGGCTTTTGAAATTTTCACAAAGAGATTTTTTTAAAAAATTAGATGATTGCTTGTATAGAGAGAATTATGGGAAGAATAGAGAAACATCCGATTTTATCAATTCCCGAAAATAGAAAAAGTGTAAAATTCTTTTTCAATTGTAAAGAATTATATGGGTATGAAGGGGAGATTGTATCTTCAGCACTTATTGCAAATGGCATTAAGGAATTTGCAATTCATCAAAAGAATGACGCTCCACAAGGAATATTTTGTGCTAACGGTCAATGTTCTCACTGTACACTTATTATTGATGGCTTTCCGCTAAAATCTTGTGTTACACCATTGAAAGCAGGGATGGATATACGCACTTTGAAACATCTTCCTGAATTGCCACCAGATAATCGTCCTCTTGAGTATTATGAAAAGAGAGAATTGAAGTGTGATGTTCTTATAATTGGAGGAGGACCTTCCGGTCTAACGGCTGCAATGGAATTAGCTAAATTGGGTTTTTCGGTTGTTTTAGTTGATGATAAGGAGAGGTTGGGTGGAAAACTCCTTTTGCAAACTCACAAATTTTTTGGTTCGATAGAAGATTGCTATGCAGGGACAAGAGGTATAGATATCGCTAGCAAACTCGAGAATGAAGTACGTACTTTTTCTAATGTTACGATTTATAAAAATACATCAGTTGTAGGAATTTATAAGGATAGAAAGGTTGGCATTTTTATAAATAATAGAAACTATGCTCTAGTGAGTTTTAATGGATTGGTGATTTCAGCAGGAGCAAGGGAAAAATCCCTGATATTTCCAGGAAATAATTTACCGGGAGTTTATGGAGCAGGAGCTTTTCAGACTCTCGTGAATCGTGATTTTGTTAGGTCTGCCGAAAGAGTATTTATTGTCGGCAGTGGAAATGTTGGATTGATCGCTGCATATCATGCTTTGCAGGCAGGTATTCAAGTAGTGGGCATTTGTGATATTTTAGACAGGTTTTCCGGCTATAAAGTTCATGCTGATAAAATCAAAAGAATGGGAGTTCCAATTTATTTGAATCATACAGTTCTTTCAGCCGAAGGTAATGGAAAAGTAGAGAAGGTCACAATAGCCGAAGTAGATAATAATTTTAATCCTCTTCTCGATACTGCAAAAACCTATAAAGTTGATACTCTTCTGATCGCTGTAGGCCTTACGCCTGTGGATGAATTTTATGATATGGCAAATCAATTTGGTTTTAAAGTTGTCAAGGCTGGTGATGCCGAAGAAATTGCGGAAGCATCCTCTGCAATGTTTGGTGGACGGATCGCTGGTCTGGAGATGGCAAAGAAACTTGGCAAAGATATTACTATAGACGATAGTTTTTCTGAAAAGGCTGAAATATTAAAAAGTAACCCTGGGAAGATTTTTAGGAGAAAAGAGATAAAACTCAATGAGAATTTTCAACCGGTTATATTCTGTCAAGAAGAGATACCTTGCGATCCCTGTACATCAATCTGTCCTATACACTCTATTAAGCTGGAGAAGATTTATGGCAATATAATGGATATTCCGAAATATGAGGGGAAGTGTACAGGATGTCAGATGTGTGTAGCAATCTGCCCGGGACTTGCAATAACTCTTGCGAGAAAAGTTAATGACGAATATGCTGAGGTTGTTCTTCCTCATGAATTTATTCCAGATTTTAAAGTCGGAGATAAAATTCCACTAACTGATCAAGAAGGAGTATTTCTTGAAGATGGTGAGGTATTAAAAATACGGTTAAATAAAAAATTCAAAACATTTCTTATTACAGTCAGGACATTACTTAAAAATGGAGCGAACGTTGCCGGTATCCGTATTCAGGATAAGTCTGTTACTGAACCTTTACCTGAGCCCTCATTTAATTATTTACCTGAAAATGGGATTGTCTGTCAATGTGAAATGGTCTCTGTGAAAGAGATTGTTGACTACATAAAAGAGCATCACGTTAGAGATGTTAATCAGCTTAAACAAATTAGAGTAGGAATGGGTGCTTGTGGAGGGAAGAATTGTTCAACACTTCTTCCGAGAGTTTTTGAAATGGCAGGTGTGGATTGGGAAGAGGTTACGCAAGGTACAAAAAGACCGCTTAGTGTTGAGATTCCTATGTATGCTTTAATTAATGAAAAAGTCGTTGAGTAAAGAATGAAAAAATTTGATGTAGCTATAATTGGTGCCGGTAGCGTTGGTCTTCCATTGAGTTTCTTTTTGGCTGAAAAAGGATTGAAAGTTTCTGTTTTCGAGAAAATGCCCTCAGAGGGTAGAGGACAAAATAAGGCGGCGATAGGTGGAATAAGAGCGACCCATTCTGATCCGGCGAAGATTAAAATTTGCAAGTTATCTATTGAAATTGTAAGTAGGATGGAAAGAGAATATGGTGTAGATATAGACTGGATTGACGGCGGTTACCTCTATCCTATATATGATGAAAAGAATGAAACAGCCCTGAAAGAGTTGCTAAAATTTCAGAAAAAGTTTGATTTAAATATTGATTGGATAGCACGTGATGATATTGAAAAATTAACTCCCGGGATAAACAGAGGAAATTTGCGTGGGGGAACTTACTCTCCTGAGGATGGTTCTGCATCCCCATTAAAATTGGCTGACTCTTTCTATATGCTCGCAAAAAATTCAGGAGCAGAGTTTTATTTTAATGAAGAAGTCACTTCGATGAGTTTGCAAAACGGCAGGATAACTCAACTCACAACTAATAAGGATAGATACTCTGCTGGTATTGTTATTAATACTGCAGGTGCAAGTGCAAGAGATATTGGCAAGATGGTTGGTCTTGATATTCCGGTCTACCCTGATTCACATGAGGCGGGAATTACAGAGCCTGTAAAGCGATTTTTTAAACCGATGATTGTGGATATACGGCCCGATAAACAATCTGCCAACTACTATTTTTACCAGAATAAAGAAGGACAGGTTGTATTTTGTGTTACGCCATATCCAAAAATCCCTGGAATAGATATTGATAATACCTCAGAGTTTCTTCCTCTTGTTATTAAAAGAATGGTTAATCTTTATCCAAGACTTAGAAACTTGAGAGTGCGTAGAACATGGCGAGGACTTTATCCTATGACACCTGATGGATTTCCGATTGTAGGATATACAAAAGAAGTAGATAATTTTTTACTTGCGGTCGGAATGTGCGGGCAGGGATTTATGATTGGTCCCGGGTTGGGAAAGATTGTCTCTGAGATTATCGTTGATAAAACTAATAAGTATGATGATATATTAGAGCAGCTAACTCTTTACAGGAGTTTTTCAGGAGAGGAAATACTTAAATAGGGTTTTGGAAGATTTAATCAAAGAATTCACCCTAGCTTACCTCAAGTTTACCTTTAGAAGGAGAAAGTGCGAAAAACCTCGCTGTCTCTTAATAAGAATAAAACCATATAAGATATCCCAAAAACAGCCCATCCACCTTGCTGCTATATATAAAAGATTTTAGATTTTTGGTGAATATATTATATATGAAAATATCAGGATTAGAAAAATCCCTCTTTGAATTGTAAAAGTTGCTTAGTAATTTTTATAAAAAAGTTAAAGTAGTAATGGTTCAGAATATAGATAAAAGAAAATGTTACCGGTTTGAAGTACCTGGCGGTAAGGTGAAATATAAAAAAGTTAAAGTATTCGATTTTCATAAAGGTTTTTCTATAGCTTGTAGGTTGATCAATTTAAGTAAAGGCGGGGTGAACTTTACTTGTGAAGAGATCATTCGTAAAGGCAAGAAATTGATTGTCAAATTATTAATTCCCGATTACGAGCCATTAGAACTTCTTGCGAAAGTAAGTCGACAAAGCTCCTCCAGAGATGATTACTATTTAACTATGAGAGTTGTGTTCATGCCATTTGGTACAGGTACATATATGAATCCAAAAGAGGTGCTTGATGTTCTCAGACGGCTCGATGCGCAATATGTAAAGGATAAGGTGAAAAAGATAGTTAAACACATTTTTACGATCAATATTTTGCAGTACTGGATTGAATCGAAAAAATTAAATGAAAGATGGTTGTTTTTAAGATAAATTATAATAGTGATTTTGGAGGGAAATTCATTTTATGCAAAATGTGAAGAGGATACTTATTGTTGATGATGATGATGAAATCCGAGAGATAATAGGGGAAATGTTGCAATCTTTTGGATATGAATGTGAAATGGCATGTGATGGAATCGAAGCGCTTGCTAAAGTGAAATTAGATGTTGATCTCGTTCTTACTGATATAGTAATGTCCAAGATGGATGGTTTTGAAGTGGTAAGGCGTATTAGAAAACAAAGTGAATTCAGAGATTTGCCTATTATTGTAGTAACATCTCTGGCAAGCAAAGACGATCGTCTTCGGGCAGTTGAATCCGGAGCTAATGATTTTATTGTAAAACCAATTGATCCAGCGGAATTAAAAGTGCGCACAGATTCTTTATTGAGAATGAAAGAGATACAGGATACTATTAAGCGACATGAGGAAGAGTTAGAGCAAAAAGTTCAAAAAAGGACAGAATCTCTCCGTAATACCCTTGATGAGATGGTTGATGCTCAGAGAAAAACTTATGAGGCGTATATGGACACAATCCGGCGATTGGCAATAGCAGCTGAATATAGAGATGAAGGTACTGCTGCTCATATTATGAGGATGAGTCATTATTCTGCAGTTATTGCCAAAGGACTTAAATTCTCTCCAGGTGAAGTGGAAATTATCTTACAGGCAAGTCCGATGCACGATGTCGGTAAGATTGGAATCCCTGATGGTATTCTCCTGAAAAAAGGTAAACTTAATGAGGAGGAATGGGATGTTATGAAGGATCATACAAATATTGGTAGTCGAATTCTAAGTGGCTCATCTTCAGAATTTCTTAAAGCAGGTGAGGTGATTGCCATGTCTCACCATGAAAAGTGGGATGGGAGTGGCTACCCAAATGGCCTGGCAGGTGAAGATATTCCTCTTTTTGGACGCATATGTGCTGTTGCTGATGTGTTTGATGCACTTACAACGAAACGTCCTTATAAAGAGGCAATGGGTAATGAAGAGGCGTTTGAAATTATAAGAAAAGGACGAGATTCGCATTTCGATCCTAAGATTGTTGAAACGTTTTTTGACCGACTGGATAAGATATTAGAGATTCAGAAAGAATATCAGGAAGGAAAAGTAAAAACTAAAATTTTGGATATTGATAGATTAAGATACTAGTTGAGATATTTTTAAGTTCATTTGTAATAGGGGTGGTAATTATTTAAGTTTTAGTTATTTTTGGAATATAGATTTTTCAAGGAGATATTTTCTATTTTTTCACATTCTTCTAAAATGTATTGAACATGTAAAAATTAAAACACCATTGAGTTTTCATTTTCTTGCTTATCCCATATGTGAACTATATTGGAGTTGAGAGATTGAGTATGAATATGGTAAAAGTTAAGAGAATTTCGGTATTAATGAGAAAAATTAAGATAGTTTAAAATTTAAACTTCAATAGTATGCAAAATAGTTACAATACAATTCTAACTGTATCACTTTGGAATTATTATATTTTAGACGTTTTTAATAGAATAATAATAGCAATCAATGATTTCGTTGCAGATAAATAAAAAATTCAGGATTAAGTATGGAAGATATGAAAGAAATTAGGTATGAAGAGTCTCTTAGGGCAATTTTCGAAGGTTCTGTCGATCCTATTTTTATAAAGGATTTGGAAGGTAGGTATGTCAGTATAAATAAAGCTTGTATAGAAATTTTTGGGATTCCTGAGCAAGAAATTGTTGGAAGAACTGATTTTGACCTTTTCCCTAATAAGGTAGCGAATGAGATACAACAGGTAGATAAGAAGGTTTTTCAGGGTAAAGTTGTAAGAAAAGATGTTTCAAGGATCATTTGTGAGAAGAATTACGTTTTTGAAATTTCAAAAGTACCGCTTTATGATGATGAAGGGAAAGTATATGGTCTCTTGGGAATTGCGAGAGATATTACTAGGAGAAAGTACCTTGAAAATCGACAATCAGAGCTGGAGACTGAACTTTTAAAAGAAAGGAGATTGTCTTCAATAGGTCATTTAGCTTCAGGAATTGCACACAATCTAAGCAATCCTCTAACAGCGATTATTGGTAGAGCACAGCTATTAAAATTGAATATGCCAGATATTGAAGGACTTGATATTATTATTTCACAATCAAAAAGGATAAAGACGATTATAGATAACATGAATATAAAGAGTTGTCAGGAAAAAGATACCAGTAAAAAGCCTCTTGATTTGAATGAATTACTATCTATTGAGTTATTCTTTCTGGAAGCAGACCCATATTTCAAACAGGAGATTCATAAGGATTTTCAATTCCAGGATGTTCTGCCGTTAATAGAAGGGGTATATGGCGATTTCTCGCAGGGTTTTATTAGCATTATCCTTTATTCAATTGACCTAATGCGTAATTCAGTTGAGAAAAAATTAAAAGTAAAAACAAGAAGCGATAAATATTTTATCTATATTGATATTTCGAATACTGGATGTGGTATTTCCAAAGAAGTTGCATCTAAACTTTTTGCCCAAGAAGATAACGCCTTGTCTTTTAAAGTTGATAGTGAAGAAAATAAACAAAAATTTCTTCGATCAGGCCTTTATAGATCTTATTGGATTCTTAAATCATACGGTATAGAAGTTGATGTTTGGAGTGAAATTGGAGAAGGAACTACCTTCAGTGTGAAGATTCCATACAGGAAAACTGTATAATTGTAAATCCACAAAATATTTCGTTATTAATGTCTTATTTAATCGCATAATGCTTTATCTTTTTACTTTATTATATTACAGTTGGAAAGTAAACATTTTTTCAATAGTGAAGGGAAATCCAAATGAGTGAACAGAAATATAAGGAGTTGAAAACTCGTATTGTTGAGCTTGAAAAACAGTTAAAGGAAAGTAGAAATATTGTTAACAGGCTAACAGAATCAGAGAATCATTATCGTTCCTTTTTTGAAAAGAGTTCTGAAGGGATTTGGTGTTTTGAAGGGGACCCTATACAAATAAATCTTAATGAAGGTGAAATTATAAACCGCATCTACTCTGATGCGGTAATGGTTGAGTGCAATGATACAATGGCAAGAATGTACGGATTTGAAAAGAGGGAAGATATTTTAGGGACACGATTTGAAAATCTCCTTGTTCCTACAGATGAGAGGAATATAGATTATCTAAAAAGTTTTATACAAAACGGTTTTCGTCTGATTGACGCTGAATCACATGAGCCTGATGCTGAAGGTAAAGTTCATGTTTTTCTAAATAATTTGATGGGTGTAATAAAAGATGGTTATTTAATACGAGCCTGGGGAACACAGCGAGATATTACAGATCGTAAGCAGGCAGAAGAGGCACTTCGAGAAAGCGAAGAGAAATATCGTTTAATAAGTGAAAATACAAGTGATTTAATTACTTTATCCACTTTTTCGTTAAACCCGGTTTTCACTTATGTAAGTCCGTCTATTAAAAATTTTGGATTTGAGCCTGAAGAGCTTATTGGAAAACCATTCTTTGACTTTATACATCCCGATGATAAGAAAAAATTGTATCCTTT
This sequence comes from Fidelibacterota bacterium, assembly GCA_030665885.1. Taxonomy (GTDB): domain Bacteria; phylum Fidelibacterota; class UBA2242; order UBA2242; family UBA2242; genus BS750m-G69. The sequence goes on along the minus strand of DAOUYY010000019.1, from coordinate 4,096 downwards.
ATTAAAAAAATATATTAGCGCAAAAGTAAGTAATCTCTTAAAAGCGAAAGTGTCGGAAATTTATGAAAATATTGAGCTTCGAGCTAAAGAGAAATCAGGAAATTGGCGTTACTTGGAGGTTACTGTAAATCTTGTGAAGGATGAGATACTTTGTATTTCAAAGGATATTACAGAGCGTAAAAAGATGGAGGAGACGCTACCTGTATCTGAAGAAAAGTATCGTACTTTAATAGAGAATATGGAAGAGGGAATAGGGATTGTTGATGATAAGGAGAATTTTACTTTTGTCAACCAATCAACAGCGAGAATATTCGGATATCCTAAAGAGGCACTTATCGATAAGAGCTTGAGGGAATTTACGATACCGAAAGAATTCCAAAAGGTTCTTTATCAAACCACAATTAGAAAGGCTGGAAAATCGTCCCGGTATGAATTGACTATTATAAGAAAAGGCGGAGAACGTAGAACAGTTATGATAACCTCAAGTTCACTGATTGGGGATGATGGGAAATATAATGGTTCATTGGGAGTATTTATTGATATTACCGACCGTAAGCAGGCATTGATGAAATTAAGACGTGTCCATAATATTTATTGTGATGCAATTGAGAATATAGAAGGCATACCTTATCGATTAAATTATATTTACGGTAAATACGATTTCGTTGGTGAGGGCTGTGAAGAAATTATTGGAATCCCTGCAGGGGAGTTGACGTTGAAAAAATTAAATGGGATTATAAAGGAGGTTGTACCAACGAATCCTGATGTATCTCAAGACCCGTCTGATTATGGTAAAGCATTTTTTAGAGGTGAAATAGAAAAATATCGAGCGGATTTACGGATAGTAACTCCTGCTGGGAAAGAGAAATGGATAAGTGATTGCTCTGTTCCTTTAAATGACGAAAAAACAGGAAAGGTTGTTGGTTCTCTTGGCATTATGCAAGACATCACCGAGCGTAAACAAGCTGAAGAGCAGATAAAAGCACTAATTAATCAAATTGAACAATTCAGCAAGATATCAGCAGATATTTTAACTATTGAAAGTAATAGAGAATTATTTATAAAAATTAGTTCAGCTATTGTAGAGATTTCAGATTTTAGTCGTGTGCTGTTTTATACATTTAAGAAGGATTTTCCTTACAGAGATATTTTAGGTTACCATGGGCTAGATGAAAACACACTAAAACGTATGAAGAATGTCGGTGTTCCAAGGAAGATGTTGGAAAAGATTTTTGAAAATGGGATACCGTTGGGAAATCAATCCTGTTACGTTCCTTATACAATAAAGGACATTCTGGATCAAAAAGTAGTGGATTATGGTAAGAAAAAGTATGCTGCTGGCAAAGGTCACTGGCATAGTGAAGATAATCTATTCGTTGCCTTAAAAGATAATGCAGGGAATCTCATCGGTATGATTTCTGTGGACGACTCCAAAAGCGGCCTTACTCCAACTGATGAGACAGTAAAGCCCCTGGAAATGTTTGCTAATCATATTTCCCAAATTATACAGAGAAGGAAGCTGGTAAAGGAGTTAAGGCAATTAAAGGAATTCAATGAAAACATTGTTACCAGTGCCCCAATTGGGATTATCACTATTGACAAAGAAGGGACTATTGTTTATGAAAACCCGGAAATGTTGAAAATTTTAGGGGTTGGAGAAGGAAAGCCAATATTGGGAATTGGAAAAAAGATTCAGGAGATGCCCAATGTGATTGCGGCAGGAGTGGCTGATAAGTTCCAGGACCTTGTTTCGGGGAAAAAGTTCAAAGACCTTGTATTTCCTTTTACATCCGTTTATGGTAAGGAAATGATTCTACTAATGGATGGGGTTCCATTGCTTGACTCACAGGGAAGATTCGATGGAGGAGTCTTTTTAATTCAGGATATTACTGAAAAGAAGAAAATGGAAGAGCAGTTTGTCCAATCAGAGAAGCTGCGTGCCCTTGGTGAAATGGCAGGAGGAGTAGCTCACGATTTTAATAATGTTCTAAGTGCAATTCTTGGTAGAGCACAATTATTAAAGCGGAGTGTGAAGGATGCCGAGATTCGCCATGGACTTGAGGTAATGGAGAAGGCGGCATTGGATGGTGCCTCTACGGTAAAGCGGATACAGGAGTTTACCAGGGTAAGAGTGGATAGAGAATCTGGTACGGTGAATATAAATAGGATAGTGGAGGATGCTATTCAGTTTACAAGAACTCGCTGGAAAGATGAGGCTGATGAGAAGGGAATAAAAATTAATATAATTAGGGATTTACATGAAGTTCCTCCAGTTAATGGGAGTTCCTCTGAACTCCGTGAGGTTTTTACTAACCTTATTTTTAATTCAATAGATGCGATAGTTGGGGAAGGAGATATTGTTCTGAGAACAGAAGAGAAAGATGATTTTGTACAGATTACCGTTAAGGATACTGGTATTGGGATGGATAAGGAGACACAGCTTAAGATTTTCGATCCATTTTTTACAACAAAAGGAGTAAAAGGTACAGGGCTGGGGTTAAGTGTTAGCTACGGCATTGTTTCTCGTCACAGTGGTGAAATATCGATTAAAAGCGATCCTGGAGAGTGTACAAACGTGGTTATTAAACTGCCTGTTACTAAGTTAGCAGAAGAAGGAAAGAAAGGAGAGGCGTGTATTGAAGAGGAAAAGACAAAACCAATCAAAATGTTAGTTGTAGATGATGAATCTGCTGCAAGAGATTTGCTCTATGACATGTTAATAATGGAGAATCACGAGGTTTTTAAAGCAGCAGATGGAAAAGAAGCTCTGGAGATATTTAAAAGAGAAGGTGACATAAAAGTTGTTCTTACAGATTTAGGAATGCCTGAGATTTCAGGATGGGAACTATCGGAACAGATAAAGAAGATTGATCCAAAGACAGTGGTTGTAATGATAACGGGCTGGAGATTTCAAATAGATTCTGAGCGGATGGCAAAATGTGGCATTGACAGAGCTATAGTAAAGCCTTTTCAGGTGGAGCAGGTTTTTAAATTGGTAGCGGATTGTGTGAAACTAAGAAGGCAAAGAGAAAATGAGTAAGCTTATAACACGACTATATATGGAAAGATTTAAATGAATATGCACAAGTTACCTTTAGTTTTTATAGTGATTTTTACACTTGGATTAGTATCTCCGGTTAAGGCAGAAAAGTTCAGTCTGGTGAGAGTTCATATTACGCCTACTCATGATGATTTTTCATTAATGCAGATAGGGATTGATCTTGAAGGAGCAAATATAAAGCGAGGGAATTTTTATTAGATTATGCTTTCGGAAGAGCAGATTGAAACGCTTCAAGCTGCTGGTTTCAAAACTGATTTGTTCTCAGAACAGATTCTGCAGTTACAGATGATGGGTGGTATTTGGATAATATTACAGTATTTGGTTATCCGGTGATTGCATATACTCCCGGTGATGTAAACAATGACGGTGTTATTAATGTTAGTGATATAGTGAGAATAGTAAATATTATTCTTAGTACTGGTAATGGACCAACAGAGCAGGAATTGTTGGCTGGTGATATTAATGGTGATGGAGATTTAAATGTTGTTGATATAGTGATGATTGTTATTTTAATTCTCAATCAAGGAGAATGAAAAATATATGGCTATCGTAAATTAAGCTGAATTATTCACCAGCGAACCCTCAATAAATCGGGGTCGAATACACTAATGTAATAGACATCCGCTAACTGGAGGATTGATAATTGAAAATTGTGTGATGTGTCCTTAAATTCGATCTATTACTATTCAAAGAATGAGGTACTGTCTTGTCCTAAAATAGTTGACAGTTTAGGCGGTAACATATACACTCTCCGGGATTCGATAGTTGAGTGTCATATGCAACCGACATTGATTATAAATTTTCACTGATTCTTTTACCAATTGTCTGGCAATATCTTTTGATTGTGTCGAAGACATTCCTTCGGAAAAGTGTATCTCCCAAACAAAACTCATCTTTCAGGATTCCATTGACTCTCTCGGCTAATGCATTTTCATATACATGATCATTTTCCGTCATACTGATTTTTACACCATGTTTCTTCAGCAAATCAATATACGCTTTGCAACAATACTGAACACCACGATCCGAGTGATG
>DAOUYY010000004.1 GCA_030665885.1 Fidelibacterota bacterium | reverse complement strand
AGTGCATATTCATTCGGTTCATGAGGAGCTATTATGACTTTAAACGATTCAAACCGTTCCATAGATTTAAAAAGAGCCGGGAGTAAATGCCGAGCATCCTGAGGCCAAATACTTCCTCCAATAAATACAAAACCCTCATTGAATAGTATCGGTATAGTTAAGTGTATTCTTTCATGAGCACGCTGAATTACCTGATCATAACGAGTATCACCAAGAGTTAAAACTTTAATATTAACACTTCCAGTTAAGTTTTTAACTGAAAGTCTATCCTCCTCTGAAATTGCATATATATAATCCAACATTCGATAGAGTGATCGGAAGAGATTTCTTACAATCGGCATCCATTTTGAACTATTCTTTTTGATTCTTGCAGACATTAGATATGTAGGTACATGATGTCGCTTTGCATTAGCAATCAGGTTGGGCCACAGCTCATACGTGACAAATATTATCTTTTGAGGTTTGAGTTTCTGAATAAAACGTCTTGTCCTTAAAAAAGTATCAATTGGCAAATATATGAAAAGGTCTACTTCCGGTATTCGAATCGCATTTTCGTAGCCACTCGGGGAAGTGAAACTTGCAACTATTAGAATATCGGGACGTAAAGCTTTTAATCCACGAATAACGGGTTTAGCCTGCTCAAATTCACCCAAAGACGCTGAATGAATGAGGAACAATTCCTTATTGGGATATTTCTCACGGAATTTCCTTAAATTTACCCAGCTCAAGCGCCGTCCGGAAAGCCCACGCTTAACTTTCTCATCAAACAAGGCAATTAGATGAATCAATATAAAGGCAATTGGGACGAACATTGCATTATACAGAATTATCCAGAAAAATGTCACTGATCCTCTCTTTCTATAATCTTCCGGACAGCTTTAAAAATTTCATCACTTGAAATCCCTTTCATACAATATCGCTTTTTTCGATAGCACTTTCTGTCACCTTTTTGAGAACAGGGGCGGCACCATATATCTTTCTGCAAAGTAACGCTATTCTCATAATAATGACCGGCACCCGTTTCACGTGAAGTGGGACCTAAAATCAAAACCACAGGAATCCCGAGCGCTTCCGCTGAATAAGTAAGACCCGTATCATTCCCAACTACTAAAAAACTCTGGCATAATATTCCCAGCGATTCTTCTAAATCTGTCTCACCAATTACTTCAACACTTTTTCCCTGTTCAAGATATTTCAGGTCATTCAGATAGGAATCCTTTTTCCCACCCAACCAAACAACTGTCATGTCAAGTTCATTATTGATTCTTTTTGCAAGCTCCTCATATTTCATCAAAGGATACCTTTTATTAGACCACGCTGCAACAGGTAAAATTGTAACAAACGGACTCTTAACACCTTTATTTTCCAGAATGGATTTTGCCTTTTCTAAAGCTAAATCCGGCAAGAAAATCTCCGGTTTTGAATCCGGTGAATCTATACCAAGCGATTTTAATACTTTAAAATATTCTCCAAGCAGTGAAAATGATTTAGGGAAAAAGTTGATCAAAAAATAGAAAAGTAAAAATCTTAACAGTCTGGGTTTATAATATCTTAACCTTGGTACCTTGAACAGGAATAAATTCAATATCCAGCTTCGGAAATTATTATGCATATCAATAAAAAGATCATAATTCTCACCAGACAATGATCTGCATAGTTTATTCCATCCCCGTAATCCCTCATTTATATCAAACGTCATTATGTTCGATAAATAGGGATTCTTTACGATAATGCTTTTAAACTCTTTTTTGACTAAGAAATCTATTTGTGCCTCCGGGAATCTTACCTTCAGACTTTTGAAAATCGGAGTTAACACTACAATATCACCCAGGGAACTCAGACGAATAATTAATATTTTCTTTGGCTCTTTTTTAAGCTTCAATTTGATCTTTTTTCATTATAAACTGTGAAACCGATCAAAGACTGTTTTATTACGGAATCCGGGAAAATAGAGAGCTGATCAACAGCCGATCTGGATAATTCATGCAATTTATTCAATGCGTAATCAACACCTCCGGTCTCTTTTACTAAAGCATTTATCTCTTCAACTTCCTTTTTTGAGTGTCTATTCTTAAGATCTTTTTTCAATTTCCTGCTATCTGAACGAGGAAGAGTATTTAACGTATAAATTAGCGGAAGTGTTATCATATTTTCCTTTATATCTCTTCCTATTGGCTTTCCAATATTAGAATGTGAACAATTATAGTCAAAAAGATCATCCCTTATCTGAAAAGCCATGCCTAAATACTTACCATACTGATAAAGAGAATCGCAAAATTCTGGGGCTGCATTAACGGTGATTGCTCCCAATTTACAGCCAGTTGCAAACAGGGAAGCCGTTTTCGCCCAGATCATTTTATAATAAATCTCTTCGCTCATTCCGTCTGAAAAGCTTTTCTCAATTTGAAGTATCTCACCCGAACTTAGCAACTCGGATGTTTTTGACAGTAATTCCAATGCATCAAAGTTCCTCAGTTTTATCATACCGTCTAAAGATTTACTGAACAAATAGTCACCAAACAAAACAGCTACTTTATTTTTCCAGATGGCTTTGACTGAAGGTAAGCCCCTGCGAGTTTCTGCTTCGTCAACTATATCATCGTGAACAAGTGTCGCTGTATGAAGGATTTCCACCAAACTCGCTGAAATGTAAGAAAGTTCGTTAGGTTCCCCGCAAAGTTTTGCACATAACATTAAAAGAATAGGGCGAATTTTTTTACTCTTCTGGGATAAAATATATTGCGTAATTGTATTTACCAGTGAAACATCTGAGCGAATACTTTTTTCAAACTCTTGCTGGAAGAGTTCCATCTCCTTTTGTACCGGTTCTTTTAACTTCTTGAGAGTGGGTTTAATCATATTAATTGGTAAAATTTAACTCACTAACGGAAGAACTACAATTATTGAGAAACTATCTTATGTAATCTCTCAGATAGATTCTGTTTGTCTCGTCTCGCCTCGGAGAGATCCCTCCGGGAAAGAGATCCCGATGGGAAAGCTCCGCTTCGGAAATCTTTTTTTAAAGACCTCTGTATTTGCGAAGCAGTCCGCCAAAGGTGGATTCGCAGTACAGAAATCCGTTTTAACCTGTAAATGAGGTTTTACCTATCCTGCCGGTGATTCTTCCTCCTGATTTTCCCCAGAAGACTTTAAAGCAAGTTTGGAAACAAAAACACTGAATTCGTAAAGAAACAGCAATGGGATACACATCATTATCATGCTGACAGGATCAGGCGGTGTGATAAATGCTGCCAAAACCAAAATAACTATCACCGCATACCGCCAATATTTTTTTAAAAGCACCGGTGTGATCAGCCCCATTTTCGTCAGAATGAATGACAATACCGGCATCTGAAAGATCAAACCTGCTGCAATTATCAACTGCATCACGAATTTTGCATAATAATTTATTGAAATGTTTTTATGTACCTCCGGGGCACCAAGTCCTATGAGAAATTTCAAGGCAAAGGGTACAATGACAAAATAAGCGAACAAAGCACCTAAAAGAAAAAATATTGTAACACTTATCACGAGCCATGGAGCCCAACTTTTCTCACTCTTGTAAAGTCCGGGTGTAACAAAAGCCCAGAATTGATACCCAATTACGGGTATTGAAAAGACAATTCCCATTGCGAAAGCCACCCATAATTTCAACATCAACATACCCTGAACCTTCAGCACCTGGATTGTCATATCGGGATTCAAACTTTTTGAGGGAATAATAAGCAAATCAACAAAGAAATCTGAAAAAACAAATGATAAAATTGCAAAAAGCACAACACTGAACAAAGACTTTAGTATTCGCCATCTCAACTCCTCGAGATGATCAAGGAATCCCATTTCAGAAGCTTTTGCCGATTTATCTTTCATTAATTTTATTGTTTTTAACTAACCTTTTTGATATTGTCCAGTTTAAACATAACAAATTTGAGAAATTATACAAATAGCAAAATTTGCCCCTGTAATTTATATGTTTAATGGGTGTAATAAAACAATCTGTGCAGGAAAATATAATATAGACTATGCTATTAGTAAGTTACAAGACGTCAAATGGATTTGGATAATTACCTATCAGGGTAATTCATTTTGTTAAATTATCTTTCAATAGATCAATGTTATAAAATTTTCTACTTAACTTAGAGACACAGCAACCACCAGAGAATACTAGACTCCACTGTAATTTATTCTCAGCACTCTGTCTATTTTTGCTGTATTTATTTTATTTACTATAGTCTTATAATATGGTGATTAGCCGAACTGTTTTACAAATTCATCATAATTTGTAATAATGAGCTTTCGCCCACGTTTCTGGATATATCCCTTTCGCTGCAAAAGTGTAAGCATTCTTGAAACTGTTTCCCGTGAAGTACCAGCCATATTGGCAATATCCTGCTGATACGGAAGATTGTGAATAACAACCTGTCCCATCTTTATCACTCCCAGTTCTTCAGCAAGTCTTGATATTGTCATACCAATACGATTTTCTGCATCACTAAGTGAAAGTCCCTCTATCTGCTGGTCGGACTTTCTTAAACGGGTGGCTAATTCTTGCAAAAGCGCGATAGCGATTTTGGGATGTTTTTCGAGCAAATCAATAAAATCACCGCGTTTTAATATATATACTTCCGAATCTTCAAGAGCAACAACATTTGCGGAACGGCTTTCACCATCAAAAATGGACATTTCACCGAAAAAGTCACCTTCACCCAGAATAGAAAGTATCACTTCCCGACCATCATCACTCAGTCGAGTAATCTTTACACTCCCCTTATTCAATATAAATAAAGTATCCCCAAAATCCTCTTCCATTAATATCATATTGTTGTGCTTATAGTTGCGTTTTTGCAACAAGTTGTAGATTTTTTCAAGAATATCGTCTTTTAAATCAGCAAAGATTGGAATATTTTTTATCATTAAGTTCTTCATAACCACTCTTTTTATTTAAAGTAATTTGAGATACTAATAAATACAAGGAAAAGTTTTGTTTATTAAAACTTTTTTCTCTAAAAATCCTATTCTTTTTTCGCTCTTCCTTTACCAGCCTTTTTCGACTTACTAAACTTGCTAATCAGCCCCGGAACCAATTCCACAATTTTTCCTATATCCAATCCCTTTTCTTTCAATTTATGTACTTTCACCTCTCCTTTGCAAATTGAGATAATCGCTACCGGATCAATCACAGCGCCGCCACCGGTTCCACTTCCTTTTCCTTTATCCTTGGCAGTCTCGACACTACCACCTCCACCAGCCCCAAATCCAAGTGATATCTTAGTAACAGGAATAATAGTCGCCTCAGGAGTTTCAACTGGCTTTCCCACAACTGTTTCTGATGCAACAATATCCTTCAATTTATCCAGTAAAGTATCAACTAAACTCTCAATCATGTTCTACCCCCTGCTTTCAATTTCTTCTTTCTGCTCAATATCTTTCTATAAGTAAAAATAACCATTGGAATTAATTTAATCAATCTTATTGAACCAGCTAAAGCTATTTCTCCTTTAATCTCTTTCTGAAAAAAATTAGGAGATATAAAAATGTGCTCAAAATCACGTATTAAGGATTTAAGTGAATAATAGGCTCCCATAAAAACACCGGTTGATGCAGGATCTCCCAATCCTATTCTTAATTTTCCAGTAAAACTCCTTTTTTGAAATATCCTGAAAAAACGTATTACTACTTCTCGACCTAATCCAATCCACTCTTGAAAAGAAAACAAAGGTAAGCCAAAATTTTTCTTACCTTTATCTTTTTTACTCTTTGGTGGCTTTTCAGTAGACCGTTCTCTACCACTTCTCTCCAACAAACGCTTATAAATACAAAACCGAAATAATCTAATCCTCAGATAAATTTCGGATAACTTTAAATCGTATGAGGCATCAACATTTAATAAGTTCCCATAGAATGAAATATTTGACTCAACAATACTTTTTCCATCTGAAAACTTTCCTCTAACTAATAAAACAGTTCTAAAAAGAAGTGTAAAAAATAACATTACAGTAATTAATATTACAATCCCACAAAGGATCTTCAGGATGAGAAACAATGTTGCATACCTAATATTAATTTGCAATAATTGACCCAACAGCAAAATGTTGAGATTGGTCAGATAAATCACATTTTCTAATCCACTTAATAAAACTACCAACTATTTTCTGTAACCCCTCAGTCTCAGGTATTTCCTATCCTTCCGAAGGCTTTTCCAAAGGAACTCCTACGGAGCAAGCCCTTCGGAAGGGTTGCAATATAAATTTATTTGTATACCCATAACTGAGCCATTACTACTTTCTCTGTTTTTTTCTTTGAATTTCATCAACTATATAAATAAATTTGCATACTTTTTGAAAACACTTTGAAAGGAATTAAATGAGTAAGAATATATCTGTTCAGAAACGGATTCGTCAGGCAGAAAAAGCAAGGGTACGTAATAAACACTATAAATCCATAATGAAGACCATGATAAAGAAGATCAAAAGTGTAACAACCAAGAAAGAAGCAGAACCCATTTTCCAAAAAACTGTTTCTATAATCGATTCCCTTGTAAGTAAGGGAGTTATTCATAAAAATAATGCCGCCAATAAAAAATCCAAACTTGCTGCACACATAGCAAAGTTACCATAATTTTTTTATTATCTTCCATTAAGCGCTGTCAACTATATTATTTCTCAGACCTGTAGTTAGGCGCTTCTTTGCTTATTTTCACACCATGTGGATGACTCTCTATTATTGAAGCCTGCGAAATTCTGATAAATTTTGCTTTTTCACGGAATTCCTTAATAGTCCTTGTTCCACAATAACCCATTGATGCTCTTAATCCGCCTATTAGCTGGTGCATTGTATCCTGAAGAAAGCCGCGATAAGGCACTAATCCCTCAACTCCTTCAGGAACTAACTTTCTTATATCCTCAGTCTCCTGAAAATACCTATCTTTGCTTCCCTTACTCATTGCAGGAATTGATCCCATGCCTCTATACGCTTTAAAAACTCTTCCCTCGTAGAGAATCTTCTCTCCTGGACTCTCATCCAAACCCGCCAGTAGAGAACCTAACATGACCATACCTGCTCCTGCAGCCAGGGATTTTGCAATGTCCCCTGAATATCGCACTCCACCATCCGCTATAACTGGAATTCCCGATTTTGACGCCTCTTCAGCACAATCCATAATTGCAGTAAGTTGCGGTACGCCTACTCCTGTTATTACTCTCGTTGTGCAGATAGCGCCAGGTCCAATACCAACTTTAACTGCATCGACACCTGCATCTATTAAAGCCTTAGTGCCGTCTCTCGTAGCCACATTCCCCGCTATTAAGTCAACTTCAGGAAATCTTTTATTTATTTCCCGAACCATATTCAAAACTCCACGAGAGTGACCATGAGCAGTGTCAACCACTAATACATCAACCTGCTCCTGTATCAATCTCTCTGCACGCTGTATCGAATTTTTTGCTACTCCAATCGCAGCACCGACACGCAGACGTCCAATAGAATCTTTAATTGCGTTAGGAAATTTCTTCTTTTTCAAAATATCCTTTACCGTGATAAGTCCTTTTAAACATCCTGATTTATCGACAATAAGAAGTTTTTCAATCCTATGCTTTTGCAAAATTTCCTCAGCTTCTTCAAGTGTAGTACCTTCAGGAGCAGTTATCAAATTTTCACTCGTCATTCTTTTAGAAATCAGAAGGTCGAGGTTAGTCTCAAAACGGATATCGCGATTAGTAAGAATTCCTACAAGCTGCCCATTATCAACAACTGGAATACCTGAAACAGAGTATTTCGACATAACTACCAATGCTTCTCTTATGGTATTATTTGAAGAAAGCGTTATAGGGTCTATAATCATAGCACTATCTGAGCGTTTAACCTTATCCACTTCAGCAGCTTGTTCATTGATACTCATATTTTTATGAAGAATTCCAATTCCCCCTTCACGTGCAATGGCTATCGCCATGTCTCCTTCTGTGACCGTATCCATAGCCGCACTTAGAATAGGGATATTTAATCTTATTTTTTTTGTGAGATTTGTTCCAAGAACAACCTCCCTGGGTAAAATATTTGACTGTGCCGGTATCAACAACACATCATCAAAAGTAAAACCCTCACTAACAATTTTTTTAGTATCCATCATCACTCCGATTCGAATAATAATTCTAAAACCTTAAATCTTAATTTATCCTGTTAAAAAAGGAGAAAATAAATCTAATTGCTTTCCGCTATATCATTTATCTCTCTTATGAAAGTATAATCGGAAAGTAGTTTTTTATATTGTCGTAAATCCACATACATAATTCTGTCTTTATCTAGATACTTTACAAGAGAACGGACTTTTTTGTAGCCTAATTCTGAACCAATTCCAGCTTTTAAAGGTCTTCTAAAATCCATTCCCTGAGCTGCTGCCAGCATTTCAATCCATATAATCACCTTGACATTTTCCACAATCTGTAAAAGCTTTAATCCTGCAGCTGGTGCCATGCTGACGTGGTCTTCCTGATTTGCTGAAGTTGGAATATTCCCGACAGAAGCAGGATTGGACAGTGTTCTATTCTCAGAAGCAAGAGAGGCTGCGGCTACATGTGCTATCATAAAGCCCGAATTTATTCCACTGGATTTGATAAGAAATGCGGGTAATCCACTTACTGATTGGTCTGTAAGATTCGCAATTCGTCTTTCACTAATATTTCCCAATTCAGTGAGAGCGATGGATAGCTGGTCGGATGCCATTGCAAGAGGTTCTGCATGGAAGTTACCTCCTGACAATATTTCACCGGAATCAGAAAAAACAAGTGGATTATCAGTTACAGCATTGAATTCATTCTCCACGATTTCCTGAACAAAGTTAATTGAATCTCTAACCGCACCTAATACCTGCGGCACACAACGGAAACTATAAGGGTCTTGAACCTTTTCACAATTCTTATGTGATTCAACTATCTCGCTATTTTTTAGAAAATTTCTGACATGTTTTGCAACCACTTTTTGCCCTTTCTGACGCCTGATTTCCTGAATCTCTTTTCTGAAAGGAACATCCGTAGAAAGAACTGCCTCGATACTCATTGAAGCGGCAAGTTCCGATAAGAGCACTAAGTCCTTCGCCTGAATCAGCGCTGATGTGAGAAGAGCTGTTGAATACTGAGTACCATTAATAAGTGACAAACCATCTTTGGGTCCTAACTTAATAGGCTCATATATTCCCTGCTTCACCAAATCTTCTGACTTATATCGTTTGTTTTTATACAACACTTCTCCTTCATCAATTAGCGGTAATGACATATGCGCAAGAGGTGCCAGGTCACCGCTTGCCCCAACAGAACCCCTTCTTGGAACAATCGGATATATTTTCTTATTAAGTAGTTCTATCAATTTATTTATAACTTCCAGAGAGCAACCGGAATAACCTGCAGACAAATTGTTGATCTTCAGAAACATCATAAGGACTACTATATCTGTATCAACAGGGTCGCTGACACCACATGCATGGCTTCTAAGTAGATTTAATTGCAGAGATTCTAATTCATTTAGAGGAATTTTAACCTGACTAAGCTTGCCAAAACCGGTATTAATTCCGTAAACTACTTTTCCCTTATTGATCATTTCAAGAACTGTTTTACGTGCGGCTTTGACCCTTTTTGCAGCATTTTCCTCAATAGAAACCTCACACTTTGATCTTAAAAAATCTGTAATCATTTTCAGTGTTAAATTGTCCCCCGATAATACACAATTACTCATTTCATCACCCAAATTTATTAAGCTACTATTTCTTGATAAAAATCTTCACTTTTAAATTTAGTAAAATCAAGCATGATTTACTAAGAGCACTATTTCCTTTCAACTATTTTAAAAAGCAGCAAAACTTACAAAAATGTGATATTGAACACATTCATCATCTAAAGAAAATTAAAACTTTTATCCAGAACTTGACTCTCACTTCAATATAATCTATATTAAGAAAAACTTATGAGGCAGTAGTGAAACGGTTCGCAATACTTTCAATTTTAATATTAATTTTTAGGATTTCATTTGCCCAGGAAACTGTACAAATCAGCAATGTTATCCTTAAAGAACTTGATAACAAGCTCTTGAGTATTACTGTTGAAATTCAAAATGTGTCAGATAAATCAATAAGTGAAGTCGCCGGATATATAGATATCTATGACAATTCCGAAAGAGTGGTAGAAAAAAAGCAATTGAATATTGTACACGTTTATGAAGTTCCAATGAAGCCGGGTAGCACAAGGTCCCGCAAGGCTATAATCACACAACGACCGAATATGTCGGGAACTGCCCGATTTCGTATAACTCACCTTCGCTTCTTTGGTGAAAAAGAAGAATATATTATCTGCCCTTATTGCGGGGAGCTTATACTAAAAGAAGAATAGACGCTACTTATTCAGAATACTGATAGTTATTTCATTTATCCGCTTTTTACTTTCCAAAATAAATTTATCAACCTCTGATTTGGAGTAATCATTCTGAATCATAATAGTTACAATCATAGCCACTGGAATCGGTATATATTCACTAGATATATCTTGATAAAACATGTCCAATCCCCCAATTAGAGAGCGGACACTTGAAGGTTCTTTAAATCAGTAAAAAGTGTATCAATCACTGAATTATTCATTGGCATTGCTTTCAATTTGTAAAACATCTTCCCATCAAAAAGCCCACTCAGATATGCGCTTTTTATCCAAACGTTATATTCCGGATACTCTCTTGTAATTTTATCCAAAGCAGCCCAATCGTATCCATCCCAGAAGAGTTTCCTTTCTTGGGGGAATGCCTAAATATAAAAAGTCAGAACAATGAATGTCACTAATAACCTCTTCATAATTCGCCTCTAATGAATATGAAAAAAGAAGAACTTATTAATTTCTAATTACTCAACCTTCCGCTTTTTCTATAGTATTCATAAATAATTCTAAAGCCTTTTCACCTTTAGAAAAATGACTCTGTGTAAGTATTTTTAAAGTAAGCCTACCAAAATCCGCATAAAGTTTCTTCAAATCAGGATATTCATCCAATAACTCAAGATGTTTTTCAATAGTCTTAACATCACCTCTCACAATCGGACCCGTTAATACACCTGACAGAGGTTTACTCCAACCATTTTCAACAGCCTGTTCCGATAATCCCTTCAGAATCATTTTTGTTTTATCTTCTGACAATCCCTTTTTCTTGCACAACTCTTTAACAGCAGCAATGAGCGAAATTGAGTAATTACTTAAAAATACAGATGAAACGTGTATAATTTCCTTCTGCGCAAGTGTTAGTATAACACCTTTTCTACCAATTTTTCCCGCTAATTTCACTAACTCTTTATCAATTTCACCTTCACAGGTAAATACAGCTGAAGGCATCTCTTTGATACCTGTTTTAATATCAGGCACACTGAGCACAGGGTGAAAAGAACCTGTTCTACAGTCTTTTTCTTTAAGAGGATTTAAAACCTCCGAATTCAGGATTCCGGATGTATGAAAAGCGTTTACATTATTCAAATTATCAACAGAATCTGCCAATTTCTGAGCAATAGATTCAATTGCATCATCGGAAACCGAAATTATTATCCAGTTACTTTTCCCCTGAAAATCTTTAATAGAAGTTGATTCATACTTGAATGGAACCCATCTGAGAGCTTTATTCAGTCCTTCTTCAGACCTGTTCCAGACAAATTCGGGGAGATACCCTGCTCTATGAAAATGATAAGCAAGAGCAATCCCAACTCTACTGGCACCAAAAAGACTAAATGAACCCTTCTCACTAATCACGATAAAAGCACAATTCTGTATATTTAGTTATTCATTACTTGTCATATACCGCTGCAGAAACATATCCCACAACCTGATTTTTCGTCCCCGATGTATCACCTGAATTTTTGTACTCCAATTGCTTACAAACAGGACTACCGGACAGTTGGGCATATTTCATCAAAGCCAAAATCGGTCCCAGCCCACACGCTTCCAGGCTTTGATCTTCATATCCCTCTTCCAGCTCTTCCATCTTATACTCTTCCAAAAGTGCAATAAGATTTTCATCTTTTCTCACTGCAACATTATAAGGATAGTAATGCGATAAATCCGAACTTGCTACTACAACAAATTCATATTTCTCTGCCACTTTTTTTAATGCTTGAGCAAATTCATGAATCATTGATATTCGGTTAGCGCCCATAACGACAGGAATTAAATTAAATCCATCAGGAAAAATAGTTTGAAGAAAAGGCAGCTGGACTTCCAATGAATGCTCTTCTTCATGCCCAGCCATTGACCGCTCAATAGACCCCCCTCTTTTTGTAATTGCATCACATATCTCATCAGAAACCGGAACTTTTCCGAGTGGAGTTTCAAAGGCATTCCCGGGATAAATGGAGGCGCCTTTAAAATATTCTCTATGGCTTGGTGCTATTACAACTACATTTGGTGACGGATACTTTTGCAATAATTTATAGCCCACTGCTGCCACACAACCAGAATAGATATACCCCGCATGAGGAGCAATAATACCATATAGCTTCTTGAGTTTAATTGAAATATCGGGTGCATTAATAAGATAATTTTCTACATCCCGCTTCAATTCTTCCGCAGAGCCCGGATAGAACATACCGGCAACTACAGGAGCACGGACTATCTCATCACCTTTTTCCATAATTAACCCCCTTTTCTGTAAAAATAATTATCAATCGATTGAAAATCAAGACTTATCAACGAGCTCAAACTCAACGTTTTGATCCAGCCTTGTCTTCAGCCAGGGCCAAACTTTCCTATGAACTGAGAATTCAATATCTACTTTACCATCGGAGTAATTTTCACTTATTATACGAGTATTATCTCTTAAAACCGCCAATCCTTTAACATAATTAATAGGTACATTCAATTTCAACTGAATTTCTTCCTTCTCCAGAACTTTCAGAATTGCTCTTCTTAATTCATCTATTCGCAATTTGTTAAGAGCAGATATAAATACAGCATCAGGATAATCTCTCTTTACCTGTTTTAATATTCGGTTTTCCATTATATCAATCTTATTAAAAACAATAATTGAAGGTTTATTGTAGGCTTCAAGCTGAACAAGAACCTCATCTACAGCTTTTAATTGATTGAGGCACTGAGACGAACTAATATCAGCAACCTTTATAATAAGATCGGCATCTTTCACCTCTCTCAGTGTACTTCTAAAAGAGGCAATTAAATGATGGGGGAGTTTCCTGATAAAACCAATTGTATCACTCAACAATAAATCATGATACTTATCGAGGCGATAAATCCGTACCGTTGTATCCAGAGTAGCAAAAAGTTTATCTTCAACCGGAACGCTTGAACCAGTAAACACATTCATTAATGTTGACTTTCCAGCATTGGTGTATCCGACCAGAGCAGCTTTAAAGAAAGTATCACGTCCTTTCTGCTGTACTGCTCTCTCTTTATCAATTTTCATTAACTCTTTTTTCAGTTTAGAAATTCGTGTTCTTGTTAATCTTCTATCAATCTCAATCTGTGTTTCACCAGCGCCTCCTCTTACGCTAATTCCCCCAATTTGCCTTTCTAGGTGTGTCCAGCGTCCTGTTAATCTTGGAAGCAGATATTGAAGAGTTGCAAGTTCTACTTGGGTCTTAGCCTCCCTTGTTTGAGCATGATTAGCAAAGATTTCAAGTATGATCCCACTTCTATCACATATTTCTATACCCAACATTTTTCGAAGATTACGTACCTGAGTTGGGGATAAATCATCGTCAAAAATCACTTCCTGAATATCAAACAATGAAAGAAGATTCTTAATTTCTCTTATCTTCCCTTTCCCTATTAAAGTCGAAGGCTTAATTCGCTTTAGATTGACAATAAAGGTTTCGGCAATTTCATATTCCAGTGTATTTAACAACTGTTTCACTTCCTGAAGATGTTCATCAACCTCAAATTTGGGCTGAAAAGGAGTAACAACACCTACCAATAGAACTTGCTCAAGCACTTTCTTCTCTTTCCAATATTGTACGATTAATTCTTCCTACATAAGTTTCTGCCGCAGCCACAATTAAAGCAAGTATTAAAAATAAAAAACTATATTCATAACTCCTTTGCAGCTGAGTCGTTTTATCCGAATCAACGTCTTCAAAAACTGTTATACTAGAAGGTTGAATATCAACAATTGTCTTGAAATCCTCTTCACTTAAAAAATTTCCCTCATTCTCATTTGTATGAACATTCACTGCAAAACTGTGAACTTTCCTACCATTTGAATAAACGTCATAACAACCTGGTTCATCTGTATCCATAAACCAATATTCTCCATAGTCTTTAGAAAAAACAGGTGTGAATTTCCGTCCAGAAGGTGTAATAACCATCGGGTTATCAAGTATCTCTCTACCTCCCCTTTCAAAGCGAACCGTATCTCCCGTAAAATATTCACGGGTTTGTAAAGCATGACCGGCAAGATAAAGCGTCATCCTCTGTATTAAAGTAGGAAAAAGCCCCGTTACTTGTAAGTTTGTCCAACCTTTCACAGGTGATGTTGAAAGCACAAAACCTTTTCCATTCTCTATATCTGATTCAATAAGAAAAGGAGTCCCATCATCAAAGTTCATAATCACCGAATGATTTCTTCCGGTCAGAAATCCCGGGATAATGTAGAAATATGGTGAACTTTTTGGACGCTCACCCCTTATCCACAAACCTTTAAAAATTGGATGGTCTAACTGCAAATTACCAATCTTTAGATAAGACTCACCTGACGAGTGCCTTGTACCTTTCCACTTCGGAAAACCGAAATAATCAGCCCAGAAAGAATTAAAGACCTCAGGTAAACAATTACTCCCAGGAAATATTATAATCCCTCTTCCCTTATCAAGAAAAAAATGAAACGAATTTTTCAATGAACTTTGAACTTTATCAATATTGGAAAAAATCATCACATCATAATTAAGGAAATCCTCCATTGGTAAGAGACCAGGCGAAACAAACTTTGCTTCGATGAATGACGAATTTTCAACCTGCAGAGCTTTCATCAAAAACTGTCCATCCTCAATATCTCTACCAACCACAAGCACTCGAATAGTTTGGGGAATATTCAACACAAAATATCTTTCATTGTCATTTGACAGATTATCTTCACCAATCCTTATAACTCCACTTAGCGGTCCCGGAACTATCGGAATAAAATCAAACTTCACACTCCGAATTCTTTTTGGTGAAACCGAGACTACCGTTTGTCCTACTCTTTCTCTCTCTAAAAATAGCGAAACAGGGATCTCCCTCTTATCGTTCCCCCAGTTTCCAATAAAAGCCTTGACTTCCGATGGTCTACCCTTTTCATTTATCTGCTCTGGAATTTCAACTTTATAAATAGCAGCATTACTCCCACTTTGATTAGCAGGGAAAAGCACTGTTCGTATTCCCTTTTGGTCTAAAATTCTCCTGATCGGATGCTCGGGAACTTTTGCACTTTCCCACGAACCTTTTTGAAAATCACTTATAATCCAAATATTTGCTGACGCTTCACGATTTTTTTCAATATCATTCATAACAGTTATTAATGACTTATCAACCTGTCCTAAAAATGGTTTTGTACGAATTTCAGAAATTTCCTTTTCAAATTGTGAGGAGCTGCGAAGCGGTCCTTTCCCATAAATGACTCCAGGTTGCGTAGATTCAACGATATTTAAAATCACGGGAAACTCTATTTCCTCCATCGCATAATTAAGATGCTCAATACTCGCTTCTAAAAGGTCTTTGCCCCTGGTAACTTCACTCATTGAGGAAGAATTATCAATAACAAGATAAAGCGTTTCACCCCTACTCACAAATACCCCGTGTGATAAACCTGTCCGATAAGGACGCGCAAACACAAGTATGAGAAAGAGTATCAATAAAGTCCGCAGAATCAATAAAATTATCTGGCGCAGTTTCAGTCGGCGAATCACATCATGCTCTAATTTCTTTAAAAAACGTAAGGAACTGAATTCAACTTTTTGATATTTCTGCCGTCCCAATAAATGTATAATGGTTGGAACAGCTAATAGCGGAAGAAAATAGAGGAAAAATGGGTTAAGGAAGGACATCAAATAATTTTCATTGGAGAAATATTATCAATTATTATATTTAAACAAGCTATATCGAAACTATTCTAACGTCGCAGATGACCTGCAGGTGTTGAGCGCCAGCGAAACGCCTGTCAGTGTCCATCTGCTTGTTCGGTAAATCTTTTTTGTCTGTTCTTTATGATATTAATTAATGATCTAAGCGCTTCATTGATTGACTCGTGATCTGGAAAAAACTTTGCTATATCTGGATCAATTAAAACTAAATTCGTACCCTCATCATATCTTTTTGCATACTTGCCTCTGATTCCTTTGCTGAAATCATATTCTTCCAGCATATCTGTGTCATTTCCCATTACTTTCATAATATTCCCTTTCTTTTTTATTGGTTTTTCTGGCGCTTATTATTCGAATATTATCCCCTCTTTCGGTATGAACCACAACCAATATTCTATTTTTCTGTGACATTCCAATAAGGATCAATCGCTCCTCATCTATCGAATGTAAAGGGTTATCTATTGTTAAGGATAAGGTGTCTTGAAATACTGTGCTTGCTTCTTCGAAAGAAACACTATGCTTTTCTATATTACTTCTATTCTTTTTGGGGTCCCATTCAAATATAATCATTGGATCACCATCAAATTATTATTGCCGAACGTGAAAATAACCTGCTGGAACATACGGCGTACTGTATTTCAATATTTTTAAAAAATTTATTGCGAGCACCAAAAATCAAATTCGCCAATCGCTGTTCCAGCCAGGTTAATTTTTTTGTTATGCTTAAATAATTAATCTGCACGTTCTAATATACAGTAAATATTAAATGTAAAGAATTCCTTAATATTCATGAATAACTTTATCCATCATACCTGCCATATCTTTCCATGGAATCTTTGTATATCTATTTCTAACTGATTTTGGAATATTTTTTGTCGCTTCACCAATTATTTCAATGCTCCTAATTGCAGCAAAAATTGTTTTTCTATCATTCTTAAAATTTTCGTAACCCATTCCCGTTGTAAATTCTTCTATATCATTCATAGAATCCAGAATATCCTTAATGTAATCACAATATTCTCGACTTTTCATATATATTTCACCTCTTCCAAGATATAACTCCCTATAGTTGGCTTTAGCGCACTTTTCATAACCAGGTCCACTTTTCTACCTAAAAGTCTGCTTAAATGTCTCTCTAACGCTATAAATTTAAGAAGACCTATCGGTTACTCAAACTTAACCAAAACATCCAAATCACTTCTCTTTCTCTGCTTACCTCTTATATAAGAGCCAAATATTCCTAATTCTTTAACTTTATACTTCTGCATTAAATCTTCTTTATGTTCAGCTAAAGTATATTCTATTTCTTCCAGTACATTCATAATTATTAACCCTTAGATCGTTTATTTTATAAGTTTACGAACTAAATCGTTGAATTTTTTCTCTTTAATCACTTTTATCTCCACTTTAGTAAATATAGGATAAATTTGTCTTTTAGAGAACAGGTTTTTCTATTTTAAAACAACAAGAATAATACCTGTTATTAGCGGTATAGTAATATTATCATCCACTTTCCAGGGAATAAGCTCCACAAAACATGCTACAAAAACTCCAATAACCTTTACCCAGAGGGCTATTCCTGGAATCCAAAATGTGACAAGGAAGCCTGCAATTATAAAAGCCAACGACCCCTCAAGAGTTTTATCATGCCAGATTTTTACCTTACCAATCGAAAGTCCAACAAGACAGGCAGTTGGATCACCGACGGAGAGAAAGAGTAAAACAATAACTGCAATTTCTTTTGGGAAAAGAAGAATCGTGAGGAAACTGCCAACAAAAACATAAGATGCACCCGTAAAATGTTTGTTGTGCTCATGTGAACGAGTCATCCAACCGAAAATTTTCATATAAAAATTTTTTGATAAAGGATTTCGCATCCTAAGTATCTCTGCCAATATTATTGAAGCTGAACAGACACCAAGAACAATCAATGCTATTTTCCTATCAACAAAGAAGTAATAGATAATTGGAATAAGAGACGCATTATAGTGAACTACCTTCCTTGCTAATTCACCTTCCTTAATGTGATTCATAAATTCACTCTTTTGGACAATTTAATAAAAGACTCTTCAGGTTTATTATTTCCAAACACTGCTTCCCCGGCAACTAACAGGTCGGCTCCCGCCTTTACTGCTTTCCCAATAGTATTAAGATTAACGCCACCATCCACTTCTATAGGGAATTTATATTTTTCTTGATACGGTTTAGCAAGAGTGACCTTTTCCAGGGTTTCCTCAATCATTTTCTGTCCACCAAAACCCGGATTTACCGTCATAACAAGAAGATGGTCAATATTTTGTAAATAAGGCTCAATATTTTCAAAAGGAGTAGGAGGATTAAGAACAAGACCTGCCTTCACTCCCAGTTTCCTGATCATTTTCAAATCAGCATACAACTCTTTGCTTGCTTCCACATGTACAATAACTGTGTCACTTCCAGCATCCACAAAATTTTTTATATAACGTTCAGGATTCTCTATCATCAGATGAGATTCAAGATGAAGTGAAGTAACTTTTCGTATCGCTTCTACTATAAATGGACCTATTGTAATATTCGGCACAAAATGACCGTCCATAATGTCGAGATGAAGTCTTGTAGCACCTGCTCTTTCTATTGCCTCAATCTGGTCAGTTATTCGAGAAAAATCAGATGATAGTAATGAAGGGACTATTTCCGGCATTTTATTATCTACTCCTGTTTAACATCTGTTGTTGTTACTTCCAGATCAATAGTAAGTGGCTTATCTCTCAATTCTCCCTTTTTGGGTTCCTGCCCAATAACAGTATAAGGAGTCAGCTCGGGATTTGGAATATACCTGATCACACCCATTCTGAATCCCGATTTTCGAATAGCCTGTTTAGCACCTTCAAGGCTCAAACCAAAAAGGTCAGGAACTTCAAGCTGACGAGGTGGTTGTCCTTTGCTCACTGTAAGAACAACCAGCTCATTTGAAGAGATCATGTCTCCCCGGGGAACAGATTGCTCGGAAACCACGCCTTTCGGTTTATCTGTGGAATATTGATACATTACCGAATCAACAACCAGCTTATAATGATCCATTTCTAATCTGGCTGCTTTTAACACTTTCCCAACAAGATTGGGCATCTGAAAATATTTCTCACCTCCTGTTACAACCAAACGAATAACTCTTCCTTTCTTAACATCATAACCTGGTGGCGGCTGTTGATCAACAACTGTCCCTGGCAGTAAATCACTATTGTCAACTGTGTCAATAACCTCCACTTCCAAGCCATTCATAGCTAATATTGCCTTTGCTTCACCAAATTGCTTCTGACGAACATCCATCAGTATAAATTTTTCCCCATGCCTTATATAAAGAGGCATCACTACTTTGTCCATAACAATTACAAATACAATAGTAAAAATGATAAGTACAATCAGAAATCGGACAAAATTCCGCATCCTTATTCTCATAATGATACCCTTCATTAAACCTTCGGAAGGTTCGAAACCTTCCGAAGGTTAAATCTTTCTCACCATCCTCACGGCAAAGCTTCCGGTCATCTCATGTTTATGTGGCAATATTTGTACGGCACCGTATTCATCACAATAATCCGCTTCAATATATTTATCTGCACGATCAATGACAAAATCCAAATGACTGTGTAAAAACGCTTCAATCACACCCCAATTTTCATCAAATTCTATCGAACAGGTACTATAAACAAGCACTCCTCTATTATGTACATATTTAGAAACATTATTAAGAATCTCAGTCTGCAACTGTTTCAATTTAACAATATCAGAAGACTTGCGGTTCCAACGCATGTCAGCACGGCGTGAGAGTACACCTGTTCCCGAACAGGGTATGTCAACTAATATTTTATCTACTTCAAAAAACGTATCTTTGCCAGCATCGGCAACCATGTAATTTAGAAAATCAATACCCAAACGGGAGCATTCATTTTCCAGCAGGGCTATTTTAATTTTTGTAATATCAGACGAAACTATTTTCCCTTTTTTACCAACTAACTGCGCAATAAATGTTGATTTCCCACCCGGAGCCGCACAGACATCTAAAATCATCTCCCCCGGATTCGGATCAAGAATCAGCACCGCTAATGCCTGGCTGAAATCCTGAACAGAGCAAAACCCCTCTTTAAATAGTCTATTTTTAAGAAGTAAGCCCGGATTTTCTGTTGTGAAAAAATGGATCGGATTTGACCTTACCAGATTAATCGAATAACCACCATCTGTAATTTTCTGCTCAAATTCCTCCCAACTGATCTTTATAGGATTATGTCTAAAAATGATCTCCTGATAATCATTATTGAACTCTAATAATTTTACCGTATCCTTCTCACCATAGGCTTCGATCCATCTTTTGACCAACCACTCAGGATGGGAGTTTTTAATGGCTAAGGATTCAACTTTGCCCAGGTTCTTCATTGATGAAAGCCAAACTCTCTCATCTGGCAAATTCCTGAGAACCGCATTTACAAACGGAACAAGGTCCGACCGTTGTAAATCCCTGGCTGCTTCTGCTGTTTCATTTACAAGTGCATATCCGGGAGTATTTAGAATTACACTCTGGAACAATCCTATTCTGAGAAGATTAAGCGCATCAATTTCTAATTTGCTGAGAGGTTTATTAGTTGCTATTTCTAAAATGTAATCTAATAGTTTTTTATACTGAATAACACCTTTTACAAGGATATACACGAAATCCTGATCCCGCTGACTGTAGTTCAGCTTTTCAGTAACTTCCACAACTTTTTTTTCGTAATTGCAGTAATTTCGTGGTAAAGCGCTCAGAATATTAACAGCTGCAGCACGTGTTCTCATATCAAAGAGACCCTTCGGGAGAGATGAATTTTTCCCCGATTTTACCCTGAAAACCACGAAGAAAATCCTCTACTCCAAGAGGTTTACGCCCTTCGACCTGAATTTCCCGTGGACTCAACAGCCCATCCCCTGTCTGAATTCCCAACTGCTTTTTATCCCTTAAAACAATTGTACCTGGCTCCTCATGAAAAGAACTTTCGCTTACAGCTGCTGCTAAAATTTTGATTCTCCTCTTTTTAAAAAAGGAGTAAGCACCTGGAGCTGGGGATAACCCGCGAATAAGGTCCTTTAAAAATGTCGCATCCTTATTCCAATCAATTATACAAAGTTCAGGAAATATTTTCGGCGCTGCGGTGGCTAATTTATCATCCTGGGGTATTGCAGTCATTTCACCTTTTTCCATACCATCAAGGACTTCGACAATAGCTTCTGCTCCAATGACGGATAATTTTTCCGCAAGACTACCAGCAGTATCATCTGGTTGAATCTTCATATAGCGTTGTAATAAGATATCACCGGTATCTACTTTAGGCTTTATCTGAAAAATCGAAATCCCGGTTTCCTTATCACCATTAATAATAGCCCAATTAATTGGAGCAGCTCCGCGGTATTTTGGTAAAATTGAAGCATGAAGATTAATAGAGCCTTTTTTAGGGACTTCCAAAATCACTTTGGGTAAAATCTTGAATGCTACAACTACAAAAATATCCGGTGAAAAAGATTTCATTTCTTGTATTAAATCAGTGGATTTCAGAGACGTTGGTTGAATTACAGACAGCCCCAGACTTATAGCAAGAGTTTTTACTGGCGGTTCTTGCATTCTTAAACCTCTGCCTCTTTTGACATCTTCTCCCGTCACAACAGCTTTAATTACATGACGAGAGGAGAATATAGCCTCCAGACTCGGTAGAGCAAATCTTGGTGTACCCATAAAAATAATTTTCATTCGATTGACCTTTGAAATAGAATTATCAGTGACTTAGTTTATTCTCGCCACTTTTCTCCGAGGAAGCTGCAATTCTCTTTAATTTTGAGGAGATAAAACTTCTTCTAAGTTGGGTTATTCTATCAACAAAAAATATCCCGTTCAGGTGATCCATTTCATGCTGTATAACTCTTGCCATCAATCCACTAAACTCTTCTCTAAAAACCTCACGCTCCAAATTTTCCCACTGAAGGGTAATTATCTCCGATCGCGTCACTTGCTGACGTATATCGGGAACACTGAGACAACCTTCTTCCAAAGTACTCTTACCATCTGATTCAATAATTACAGGGTTAATAAAAACCCCTTTGACAAGATTCTTATCGTGTCTGGAAAAATCCGTAATAAAAAATCGCATATCCTTTCCAACCTGATTTGCAGAAAGACCAATACCATCCTCAATTAACATTGTCTCAAACATATCATCCATATACTTATCAAAGCTCTTAGGCAAATCTTCTATTTTCTCAACCTTTTTGCTCAGTATAGGGCTTCCGTAAAGATAGATTTTTAAGATAGACATTTTAGACCAGCTTTTAAAATTTCAAAATTATAAATGCCTCAGAGAGGTCTCTATGAGACAAATTGTAAATTTTTACTAGGAATATCCAAAAGAATTAGCAAATAATAATTTTCATTTTGCATCGTTAATAACGCTATAACTCAATTAAACTGACATTCAACTTTTTCCCAATATTATTCACATCAGGACATTACTTATTCACAATTTTTTCAGCAACTGCAGACCTTGATAAATTGAGTTTAACATCTTTAGAAACACGTAAAATAAGGATATTCTCTTTCTCTTTAACTCCTTCAATCTTTCCGATAATACCACCAATAGTGAGAATCTCATCTCCCGGTTGTAAATCCTTAAGCATTCTTTGCTTCTCTTTCTGCTTTTTCGCCTGAGGACGGATCATAAGAAGATACAAAACCACAATAATAAGAATAAATGGCAAAAAAGCCATAATCGGGTTTCCACCAGATTGCTGTGCTCCACCTGCAGCATAAAGTAATTCGTTCACATAACCTCCGTTTCAATTTAATTTTTACTTACTTGTATTTTTTAGAATGAACTGAAAATATGCACCGAACTCCAGGATATATTCAAAAAAGGGTAGAAGGGAAAAGGAGCAGAGGAGCAGGGGGAAATCACTTCTCACGAAGTATTAACCAGGGCTGTGGGTTGTTTACCATTACCACCAACTTACCCAAAACTCTATCGTGAATCCCGTAAAGTTCTTTTCCAATTTTTCTGCTCAATTACCTGCATTCTACCGAAAACTCCAACCAAGTTTGGGTTTCAGCTGATTCTGCTTCAGAGTCATTTAGTTTACTAATAAAGTCAGCCCCATATCGTCTCTTCCTCCATGCTTTTAACCCTGTTAAATAATCTTTTCTTATCAATAAATCAAATCTCAAATCTTGATCACTTTCCAGAATATTTATCCAATATTAAAGCGCTATTTAACAGGGCAAGTATTACCATATACGGATCTTGATGACCTACGTATTTGATCGGTCAGCGAGTAACGCTCTTCTACAGGAAATTGTTTTGTTAATTCAAAAATCTTCATTGCAACATCAAAGGACATACTATACACTTCTAATAATTCACGATGACTCTGGATAACTTTCTTCTCAAATGATTTCAAATCCAATAACTCATTCCACCTTCTTTACCTATGCTCTCTAGCTACTCTACACCTATAATCCTAATCTCCATTGCTTAAAACCTCTTACACGTACAAGAATTTCTAATAAAAATCTCAAAAAGTTAACCTGAACTTTCAAGAATATCAAAGTTTAATTAATCTGCCCGGTAATGGCAACCCCGACTAACTTTATTTAATTTCGCTGCATAAAGCACAAGCAACGAAGTCGCGGCAGCATTCCTTAATCCTATCAAATCGTCATTCAATTTACTATGGGCATAGAATGGCTCTATCTCTCGCTTTAAACGCCAGAGTATTCCAAAAGCACGTTCGAGCTTTTTCCTATTTCGAACGATGCCAACATAATTCCACATAGTATGCTTTATAGTTAGCCAGTCCTGATAAAGTAAATCAGAGTCCACAGGTTCCTCTTCCGGTTTCCATTTCGCAACACTTGGCATAATAATTTTGCCCCTCTTTATCTTCTCGAAACAGTCTCTGCCCGCTATAGTTCCAAAAACCAAACACTCCAATAAAGAACTACTTGCAAGTCTATTAGCTCCATGCAATCCTGTACAGGCAACTTCTCCCACAGCTTTTAATCGCATGATAGTTGTATTTGCCAAAAAATCTGTCGCAACACCACCGCACTCAAAATGAGCAGCAGGCACAACGGGTATTCCTTCGACGGTAATATCCACTTTCACATCAAGGCATTTTTCGTATATCGTTGGAAACCGCTTCTTGATCCAATCTGAATTCCGATGCGTAATATCCAAATAGACATGTTGAGCACCTGTATCATTCATTTCTTGAATTATGCTCCGTGAAACAACATCACGTGGAGCAAGGGAGCCCATCTTGTGATACCTTTTCATAAAATCTTCACCGGACTTATTCCGAAGTACCGCTCCTTCCCCTCGCATAGATTCTGTTATTAAAAACCTATCATCATTAGTGGAGAAAAGAGTTGTCGGGTGAAACTGAACATATTCCATATTCATTATCCGAGCGCCTGCACGGTATGCCATTGCGTAGCCTTCACCTCTCGATGTCCCAGGATTTGAAGTATGTAAATATATTCTTCCCAATCCCCCAGTCGCCAATATTGTCTGTTTTGCAAGAACCGGATGCACTTTATCCTCTTTTTGGAAAAATACATACGCCCCCAAACAGGTACTTGGCTCGTAGATGTGCAGCGGATTTAGAGAGTGGTGAGATAAAGTGATCAAATCAACACAAGTTGCGTCAGTAAAAATTTCAATATTAGAAATCGTTTTCAGTTTTTCATAAAATATTTCCTGAATCGATTTACCGGTACTATCATTAACGTGAATAATTCTCGGTTTTGAATGTGCAGCTTCATACGTTAAATCAAGTTCTCCCTTTTCAGTTCTGTTAAAAGGTATATTCAAATCATTTATGAGGATTTCTTCAATCAATCCGGGACCGTCTCTATAAATCTGCTTTACAGACTTCTCATTGACAAGCCCAGCACCGGTCTGTTGAAAATCATCAAGTAACACATCCAGGGTATCATCAACCGCCTTGTATATAATCCCCCCTTGAGCATAGTAAGAAGATGATTCTGTAAATTCATTTTCCCTTGTTAAAACAGTAACATTAAGTCCACTCTTTGCTGCTGCCAGTGCTGCAGAACATCCGGCTAATCCTGCTCCTATGACAAGTACATCTGTTTCCATTATCGGATCCTCTGATAACGTTGAGTATATGAGGCGCTGGGAATTTTATTGAACTTCATTTTCAACATGCTATAATGCTTATTTATTTGTTTTTACTTTCAATTAACCACTTCTTGCCCAACTACTTACACACATTGTTATGTGCTGGTCGTTCATTTTTTTTGATCTCAGAACAAGGATTAACGATTTTTAACTTATTTTTCGATTTTGACAGAGGCATGCCTTCGGCAAAAATTTTATTTCTCTAAGTTTCTTTGTGCAGTCTCAACACTTTTTATCCCGAAAATTCGGGAAAATCAATTCATCATTTTCTCTCTTTGGTGTCGTAATTTTATTCTCCGATTTATATAGTTTTGTTCTATGGATAATTTTCTAACAAACGAATGTTTCTCTTAATTCTTTTCCCATAGGGATTTCTTCGGAACAGTACAACTTTAATTTTATGAATAATCCCGCTTTTGCGGGACTCCGCTTTGTGCTTACCCATAATTCAACGAAACGGAAGTCCCAGAGCAAATTAATTGTCCCGACAAATGATTCCCCCTTTTTATACTCGGCATTCACCCTGTGAAATAGCGACAAATTCGCTCCTGCAAAGCAGAATTTCACGGGGTAAATTCGTTATTTCAATAATTAATACAGAAAAATCAATTATTCGTTCTTCTCCCAGAGGGATGCCTTTGGCATAATTCAAATTTATTCATCTTTTTTTTACTTCCTAAATTTAAAATCGTTAATCCTTGTTCTTAAATCAATTTCTTTTTCTTTGACTTGCATATAACATCGTTATAAATCTAACATTCTATTTATTGCAATTAAAGCATATTTTTTTATTTTATCTTCAACTGAAACCTGATTAATCATATTGCACTCGACAAGGTTCTCCAGTTGGAAAAGCAGATGAATTTGTCTTATACTTGACATTGTTTCACATTCCGGTCCATAATCTTGAAGAAAATATATTTCCTTCTCTGGAAACTGTTTTTGCAAACGATTAACAAGATGCTTTTCCGTACCAATGCCCCATTTCGTTCCCCGGGCACTCTCCCTAACTTTTTTAATAATATACTCTGTGCTTCCCATATAATCAGCACTTTGTGCAACCTCAAAATTACACTCCGGGTGTGCAATAATATTAATATCCGGATATTTTTCTCTTAAATAATCAACATACTCTTTACTAAAATGCTGGTGAACATCGCAATATCCATTCCAGAGAACAATTTTCGACCTGGAAATCTTCTCTGGTAAATTGCCGCCATGTGGTTGTTCAGGGTTCCACATAACCATCCGCTTTAATGGAATACCCATTTTATAAGCAGTATTTCTTCCTAAATGCTGGTCAGGGAAAAACAGAACTCTATCTCCCTTTCTCCATGCCCATTCCAAAGCACTGCGAGCATTAGAGGAGGTACAAACAATGCCGCCATTCCTTCCACAAAAAGCTTTCAATTCTACATTAGAGTTAATGTACGTTATGGGTATATTCCTATCACCAGTATTAGCGCTAATTTCCTGCCATGCCTCTTCAACTTTTTTAATATCAGCCATATCAGCCAATGAGCAGCCTGCTTCGATATTTGGAAGAAAAACCTTTTGACCGGTTAAAGTGATAATATCTGCAGTTTCAGCCATAAAATGAACACCACAAAATACGATAAATTCAGCCGAAGTCTTAGCAGCGATTTTAGCTAAAGCAAATGAATCTCCGGTAGCATCAGCATATTTAAAAACCTCATCACGCTGGTAGTGATGCCCAAGAATTAAAAGAGAATCAGACAGTTTTTCCTCCGCTTCTATTATTCTATGGTCTATTTCGGCTCTTGAAAGTTTTTTCAGTAAATCAGGGGGATGTGCTATATTTATATTCATACCAGTGCTCATAATTTCCTGTTAAGTTAATCCTATATTCACCATTTAAGCAAGAATAGCTTTTTTTACAAACCGGGTACAAATACACAGTATCATCCAGTCAAATTTAAGCGTCAGTAAAGATCAATATACCGGTGGATATTATATGAAATATGAATTGTATTTCCAATACGTAGATGCAAACTGTATAATTTGCATTCCGTCGGTAGCCGGATTGACGCTACATTTTAAGAAATTCTCTTACAGAAGATCACGAGCATCTGATAGATTTACCTATTCATATAGTTAATCATCTTCTTTCTGCCTAATCAGTACATCCAGAGGACTAAGAACAGCATCTAAATTCTTTTCCATGACGTGAGTCTCAATTTCGGATTTCCCCATTTCACGGGGATGTTTTTTATTATGGAATAATATATGAGTCCACTTAAGAAACTATTTTCTGAGAATTGAGGTTTAGTTTAAGATTTGTCCAAAAATTGTGATGTACTTTCAAAGATAGTCTAACTTTGTTAATAATTCTTGTTACATTACTTAAATGCTCTTTGAAAAATGATAATATTGAAGAAAAATCAAGTGAGTGTATATTGGTATACCGGTACATACGACCAAAATTTATAGTCCCGACTAATCGGGATATATGCCCAAACGCTGGTCTTGAAAGCTCCACGAACCTTCAGTTTACCCTTATGATTCAATCTGTCTTTAAATTCCTTAACCGTTGCTTCCACGTTAGATCGAAGTTTTCTCCGCTCTTCTGGTATTTTTAATATCTTCCTATGGCGACTGTTTTTCAAGTAATCCTTTTCAGTAAAATAATACACTCGTTTATTATTTTTCTTTAACAGTATTGTAGGACACGAATCCCTAAGTTTACAATTTGCACATATTTCATTGTCAAATAAGGCCTTATAATGCTTTCTAGCAGGACTCGATTTTACCTCTTGATTTGGACAGGATACTTCATATTCGCAATCGCTTTTCTTCTCTATCTCAATTAATACCTTGCTCTTCCGTCCTCTTACTCCAGTTTGAATATGATTTATCTCTAACTCCTCCATCTTCTTATCATTCTCCTCACTACCATACGCACCATCTGTATGAAGCTCAGTCAATTCAGGAGTCTTCTCTTTTATCTTATCTATCCTACCATTTAGTATCTTTGAGTCATCCTTATTATTAGGAGCATTGCAAATATCACAAATCAGATTTATATCATTGTCAGGATTGGCAGTCTCTGTAATATTAACAAGTTGACCACGACTCTCTTGATCCCTCTTCTTTCTATATGTAGCATCTAAATCATCCGGAGATTGCATTATACTGCTGGATAATTCATCTGTGGATTTTATGGAAACCTTTTCCTCTACTACTGTAAAATGCTCCTCAAAAAGTCTCTCAAGTATCTTATAGATCTCCACATCCTGGTAATTGTTTCTGAATATCTCTATAATCTCCAAATATATCCTACCTATGTTTTCAAACTCTTTCGGTATATCATCTCGAGATAAGTCATATATATATCTGCCAGATGTTTTCTTATCTAAATAACTGGATATTAGAGAATTTATACTTTCCTTCTCCTCATCCTTAAGTACACGATAAAAACGTAAAATCCCCTCAATTAAAAGTTGCAGCCTGCTGTATTTCCGTATATTACTAGCAACTAAAAAGGAATCAGAGCGTTGTATATCAGCTCTTACATTTAAATCCTCTAATTGCTTATTGGTTAATCTATCAAATACCTGCTCAATTAGGTTTACCCCATGCTTTATATTGTAATCATTTAAGCGATTTTGAAAATCAAATATCGTAGGCTCGGTAAATGGAGTCTCCTCCAATCCTTGCAAACCCAGAGCAGTCCGAATCTTTATATCAAAATCTATCCGGTCTAATAACTGTTTGTAACTCCAACCATTCTTCTCCTTCAGTATTAATGAACTAAGCATTACGTTTATAGGAGCATTGGGACGACTTTTCTTATCTGAATATCCCGAAGGGATGTCTATGACAAAGAACCGAAAATATCT
Organism: Fidelibacterota bacterium; assembly: GCA_030665885.1. Classification (GTDB taxonomy): domain Bacteria; phylum Fidelibacterota; class UBA2242; order UBA2242; family UBA2242; genus BS750m-G69. The sequence goes on along the minus strand of DAOUYY010000004.1, from coordinate 5,143 downwards.
TCTCATCTATTTTGCATAATATTAACTGATAAAAGGCATACTCTTTTGACTCTTTAAGCTTTTTACGCTTCTTCTCAGGGAGAAAGTAATCAAAACTAAATAACTGCTTTTGCCGATGTTTATTGTTCTCTTTAAACATATCATATCCTCATATTTATCAACATGATAAGATAACTGTTATCCCTTGATTTTCCAAGATATTTATCAACTAATCTTATGATTATCAAAAACCTATATTATGTGGAATCTTATCTTTTCATCTTTGATATATCTTTGTTGGATATTGACCTTTTTTAAGTGGACTCAGTAATTAATCAATTATGGGGAGATATCCGAAGGATGCTACGGAGAAGTTATGCGATACGAGCCCTGATAATCATCGCCGGCATTTAATGTGATTGCCTCAGGATATATCCCCTTCAAAGAATCAATATATCCTGCGAGGTTAGCATACCCACCCACAAAGATACCTCCAGGATTTTCATAAATCGGTTTATATGAAACATTTGCGGCATGAAAATCATTCCAATGAATTATTACTGTCTCTTCCGGTTGTGCAGAAAAGGACAGGGACCCATAAGCAATAATTGTAACGATTATAAATGTAAATAATTTCTCCTTTTTCAACTCATGCCCTCTCTTCTAAAACATTTATATGTTTACATCCAATTCAATTTCATTATATAGTACGGTAAAATCAATAATTTTAACAAATCTCACGTAATACACAAGTTACAACTTAAAATGGATATCTGTACCGCGCCTTAACGAGATCCCGATGGGAAAGATCTGCTTCGAAAATATAGGGATATCTTTTGAAAATTGTTCTCCAGTAGTTATATTCACAAAAGGTTATGGGAAACGAGATAATAAAAATTGGAGTTGTTGGTGCCGGTCACCTTGGGAAAATGCACATAAAAAATCTTAAGAATCTTCCAGAAGTAGATTTCGTTGGATTTTATGATTCAGATAAAAAGCGTTCAAAGGAGATTTCAAAAGAACTAAACATCCTGTCTTTTAATTCTCTTAATACTCTATTAGAACAATGCGACGGGGTATCAATCGTAGTCCCAACAGTTGCACATTATGATGTTGCACTTTCTGCTATAAAGAAAAAAGTCCATATATTCTGTGAAAAACCTTTTATGCAAACAATAGAAGAGGCGAATGAAGTAATTAAATTGGCAAGGGATAACAACATCGTTCTACAGATCGGGCATATTGAAAGATTCAATCCTGCACTTGCCAGTTTAAAAAAAATCAAGATTAATCCACTTTTTATCGAATCACACAGAATCTCCCAATTTAATCCAAGAGGAACAGACGTTGCCGTCATACTGGATTTGATGATACATGACATTGATATAATACTCTCTCTGGTAAATTCTCCTATCATCCGAATTGATGCGGCTGGAGCGCCTATATTAACTGATAATATTGACATTGCTAATGCGAGAATTAAATTTAAAAACGGTTGCGTCGCAAATATAACTGCCAGCAGGGTATCAAATAAAAGTATGCGAAAAATCCGAGTATTCCAGAGAAACGCATATATCTCTATAGATTTTCTTAAGAACCTGACAGAGGTCTTTTCATTATCAAATGAAGACGAAATCACAAATAAAAATGCAATTCCAATTACTGAAATCGAAACGAAAAATAATAAAAAGCGAAAAATTTTCTATGAGCAGCTTCAAACCAGTAAATCAAACGCCATGTTGGAAGAGTTAAGAGCTTTTGTCAACTCGATCAAAAACGGAACACTACCCCTCGTTACAGGTGAGGATGGCAAAAAAGCACTTGAAGTTGCAATTCAGATAGAAAAACAGATATCGTCAAATCTCAAGAAACTGGTATAATGGATTTCAGAAAAATAATTTTCAAATACCGTGGATACACTCCCGTACCATTTTTCCTTGTTTTATTATACCAATCTAATATGACCTGGTGGGGTGTAATTTCGGGCTTAATACTAGCTCTTAGTGGCGAGTGGATTCGGTTAAATGGAGTCAGGGTGGCTGGCGGGAGAACAAGAACAAGAAACGTTGGCGCTAAAAAGCTTTCGACTGGGGGACCTTTTGCCTATGTCCGCAACCCGCTCTACTTAGGCAATATTATGATATATGCAGGCGTGGCTCTATTTGCAGGTGGTCCATGGGTGTTACCTCTTTTCATAATAGCATTTTTATATTTCTCCGTACAATATGGTCTCATAATATCTCTTGAAGAAAAAGTTTTAAAAAACATTTTCGGCAAACAATATGAAGAGTATTGCTCTAACGTTCCAAGATTATTTCCAAGGCTGACTCCCTGGAGAAAGCAACAGGGTGTAAAGAAACTTCCCTGTAAAAAAGTTTTTCGCACTGAAAGAAGAACTCTTCAGTCCTTCATTGTAGTCATTACTATTATAATAAGTAAAGAAATTTTAATAAATATACTCCATGTCATCAAATAAAATATTTATCTCAGCCGGGGAACTATCCGGCGACGTCCACGGCGGAAATCTCATTAAAGAGATAAAAAAACTAGAGCCAAACATATCAATATCTGCTATTGGCGGTGATAATATGGCTCGCTACGGTGCCAAGCTTCTGTATCATATTCGAGACACTGCATTTATGGGCTTTGTCGAAGTTATAAAACATCTATCTGTCATAAAAAATATTTGGCGACACACTCTTATCTTCATTGATAAAGAGAAACCCGATCTCATTATACTCATAGATTATCCCGGATTTAATCTTCGCTTAGCGAAATCAGCGTACAAGCGACGGGTACCTGCAATATATTTTATTAGCCCTCAAGTCTGGGCATGGCATCAATCAAGAGTTGAAAAAATAAAAAAATATACGAAGGAAGTTCTCTGTATTCTTCCTTTCGAAGAAGGCTGGTATAAAGAACGCGGAGTAAATGCTACTTTTATCGGACATCCGCTACTCGACAGCCACATTAATAAAAAACGGGAAATTTCAGAACACCTTCAAAACATATTAAATAGAGCTTCTAATCTAATCGGTCTTTTTCCAGGGAGTCGAAAACAAGAGGTTGAAAGACATCTTCCTGTTATGATAAAATCTGTTGATTTTTTGCGAAAAGATGATCCAAAAATGCTTGCGGTAGTTGCTATCGCTCCGGAAATTAATATCGAACGATATAAAGAGAGGTTTCCATATAAATGGCTGCACTGGATAAAAGACGAAAATGATGGGATTATGCAATATTCCGATTTACTTATTGTATCATCAGGCACTGCATCATTAGAGGCAGCAATTCACCAAACTCCGATGGTTGTAATTTATAAGCTATCGCCACTTTCCTATTGGCTGGGAAGGAGGATCATTAAAGTCCCATACATTGCTGCAGCAAATTTGATTGCTGGAAGGCAAGGTATAACCGAACTCATCCAGCATCATGCAACACCTAAAAACATTGCAAAAGAGGCTAATAAAATTCTTGAAAGTCAAGATCTCCAAAAAGAGATGAAGAGTTTTTTTAAAGAGGTAAAAAAGAAGCTCGGTCAACCCGGCGCATCGAAAAGAGCTGCTAGAATTATTGTTGATTACATTCGTAAGGCTAATATCTAAGAAAATGAAACCTAATTTATTAGAAAAAATGGTGTGTAATTGGGGACATTTACCTCTTCACATACTTTTTTCAACATGCCGATTTAAAGAACTTGGTGTAGAAAATCTATCTAAAACATCGAAAGAATCATCCGGCTCAGTAATTATGTCCTGGCACTCTCATTTGCTTATACCGTTCTATTATTTAAGAAAATATCGTGTAATTCCTCTTATTGGTCTTCACTCTGATGCAGAAATTCTATCTCGAATCGGCAAACGGCTTGGCTACACTCCGCTCAGGGGTTCAAGCAAACGAAAGCCAATTGCTGCCGCTACTGAATTGTTAAGAACTCTCAAACAGCCAAAAAATCTCGTTGTCCTAACCCCCGATGGCCCGAGGGGACCCGAGAAAAAGGTGAAGATTGGAACATTAAAAATCATACAAAAAGCGGGCGCTTCCATAATTCCCCTGGGTGCTTCTGCTTCGAGAAACAGGGTATTCAACAGCTGGGACAATTTTCATCAACCTAAAGCGTTCTCTAAAATTGTAGTGGTCTTCGGAGAACCCATTAAACTACAAAAAAATGAAAGCTGCAATCTAGAACTTCTCGCTGATCAAGTTTCTGAAAAAATTAATTATGTGCAAAATTTATCTGAATATGAGGTTAAGCATTAAAGCGATCTTTAAATTGTTTCTTAACATTATCGCTTTCCCTTACGTGATAGCCACCTCAATAAGAAATTGGCTCTATGATAAAAACATCTTGAAAACAGAAAAACTCTCCGTGCCGGTAATTTCTGTGGGCAACATCACAGCCGGCGGAACGGGTAAAACCCCCTTTGTAATCAGCCTCTCTATATTTCTCCAGAACTCAGGCTATAAAGTGGGAATTATATCACGCGGTTATAGAAGAAAGGGGAAAGAACAGATCATAGTTTCTACCGGAAAAGGTCCGTTAGTATCTCCAGATATCTCTGGAGATGAACCGCACCTCATTGCTTGTAAAATAAAAGATGCCGTGATAATTGCTGATAGGGATAAAGTAGCTGCAGGAAAAACAGCAATTGAGAAATATAACTGCACAATTCTAATTATGGATGATGGATATCAACACAGGCGTCTATCAAGAGACCTGAATATCTTACTCTGGGATGCTTACTCTAATCCATATAAAGAGAAAGTCCTGCCAGCAGGGAAATTGCGCGAATCGTGGCATGGACTAAAAAGAGCCTCGCTATTGGTGTTTACAAGAACTGATGCAATTCCAGATAACTACAAAAAATTTTTCAGGGAGAAACGCCTTGATTTAAAACAGTATTGCTCCCCTATTTCTATTGAAAAAATTGTGATTGCATCGAGTGGAAACACGCTGAATCTTGAGGAATTGGAAGGACACTCTATTTTTGCTTTTTGTGGATTAGGAAATCCACAGCAGTTTTTTGACACCATCAAAAAACTCAATAATTCAAAACTTATCACTAAAAAATTTCGCGACCATCATAAATACAATGAAAAGGAGATTAATTCATTAATCGAAGATGCGAAATCCAACAGCTGCGAATTCTTAATAACAACAGAG
>DAOUYY010000162.1 GCA_030665885.1 Fidelibacterota bacterium | reverse complement strand
CTCTCGAAATGCTAAAAAAACCTGAATGGATATTGGGAACGACTCTTCTCGGAACTAACATTTTCACGATTACAAGTACAACACTGATATCCTCTCAATTATATATTCTGCTTGGACCAATAGGAATTCCTATTGCCATTGCAATTATGGCTTTTACTAACTGGATTTTCGCTGAGATCGTACCAAAAAGTGTCTTCCAACAACTTACTAATTCTTTAACACCAAGAATTGCTTACATACTTAGAGGATTTTCGTTACTATTCTTTCCACTCATATGGTTGTTTTCCAAAACTGCCGGGCTATTAGCATCTTTATTCGGTGGCACCAAAGCAGATTTAAAAGTGCCTTTTATAAGCAAAGAGGAGCTGAAGCTTCTCATGAGGATAACAACAGACAAAGGAGACGTCAAACCATCTGAAAGAAAAATGATAAATCACCTCCTGACATTTACAGAAACAGAAGCTCAGGATATTATGCTTCCTCTTATTGACGTTGCCGCATTAAGCGATAAGACCTTCGTCAAAGAAGCGATACAACAATTTGTACAAACTAAGCACAGGCGATTACCAATCTATAGTGATAGAGTTGACAAAATCATCGGAATTTTAAACAGCTTTGACATCCTCGATGAAAATAAAAACAAGAAAATTAGACCATTTATAAGAGCAGCATTTTATATTCCACCCACAATGAGCGTCTCAGTCCTTCTGGAACAATTACAATCAACCGGCAATAACATGGCAATAGTTGTTGATGAATTTGGTGGCGCCGAGGGTATTATTACAATCGAGGACATTTTAGAAGAGGTTGTTGGTGAGATTGAAGATGAATACGATAAAGTAAAACCATTATATCAAATTCAGAAAGAAGGTTCCATTATTATTAATGGAAGAATGGAAGTTGACGATATTAATGAAAGATTTGAGCTGGATATACCAGAAGGAGATTATGAGAGCATAGGTGGTTTTATCATCAATACACTAAAGAAAATCCCAAGACCCGGTGAGAGTATAAAACTACCTAAAGTAATATTAACAGTTCAGAAGGCTACGAGTCGAGTAGTAACAGAGATCAAGATTCAAAAAGTTCAATCCCGGAATTAGAAAATCTTGAATAAAACCTGCGTCCTATAAAGTAAAAAATCACACCAGTTATAATACCTGTGATGGAATCTATCGTAAAATGATAACTACAATAAACAGTAGAAACTATTATGCCCACACAAAAAAAGCCAATAACCCAGGAAAACTTTTTAAAAAAATGACGCATATATAAAAACAAGATAACTACAGCTGATACATGAGTACTGGGAAAAGCACCCCCTCCACATTCACCAACTCTATAAATAAAATTCATCAATGGAATAAAAATAATACCGTTTTGAAACAAAATATTTCTATCACTTAGAGGTCCATCACCAGGGAAAAACATAAAAAAACAATAATGAATATACATCATTAACGTTATACTGAAAACCATTTCGTGAAAAAGACGATATTGTCGAGATAACATGATTATACCCGGAATAAATAGAATCAGATAAAACGAAAAGTAGAACATGTGCATTACCTCATCCACAAACAGGCTATTAAGTAATGGTGAAAACACACGATTAAGTGACACACCAAAAAACGCAAAGTCCCATTTCTGGAGAAGATTATCAAATGTTTCAGCAAAGAACAAATTATCAAAAACAGTGCTTTGAGTGTAATATAACGTTAGTGAAATAAGAGGCATCCATGTATGTAACCAATATATTGCAGACTTAGTATTTCTTTTCTCAAAACAGATAGAAATTAAAAGTATAGCCATCATAACCAGGTTAAGAGAAATATAAAGTCCTGGTAAACTAATTTTATTATAAAACAGTAAACAAACAAGTATCAGATAAATACCATAAAAGAATACAAGATAATCAGATGGGAAAACACCTTTTTTAAATCGCTTTTTAATTGGGTGTAACAATTCATTATTTAAATCCATCCATTTTCCTTATACCAAATCGCAGTTTTTTGAATACCTTCTTTCATACCATACTTCGGCTTAAAACCGAGCAATCTTTTTGACTTAAATGATGAACATACCCAATATTGCTGGGTCATCTCTCGATATTTATCTAAATTGAGCATTGTTAGTCTGCCAGTAATTTTTCCCCATATATCTGAAAAAAATGCAACAGGTTTTAAAAAAGATTGTGGAACAAAGACAGGTAAAGTCCTTGTATTAAGGGCTGCCGCACATTCTCTTATTACTTCATTCCATTGGTAACCTTTGCTCTCATCTGCGGCATAAAATATTTCTCCTGAAGACAAATCACATTTCGAAGCCAGCAATATTAGTTGAACCAGATCATCAACATGAATCATACTGATGTATCTTTTCTTAAAGCCGAGATAAGGATTAACATGTAACTTTGCAAATTTAAAAAATGACAGTGATTCTCTATCACCTGGACCGTAAACAACCGACGGTCTAATTATTATACATTTAAATTCTTTTTCCCTCTTCAAAACAGCAATCTCACCGGCGAGTTTACTCTCCCCGTAAGCGGAAACAGGAAATGCAGGTTCATCTTCATTTTTTAATTTCCAGCGAGAAGCAGTACCTCCTGCTGCCATTGAACTAATATATATAAACCGATCTCTTTTCTTGCCGGATTCAAGAAAAGCACAAGCAAGGTTTTCAGTCCCCTTACTGTTAATCAATAGAAATTCTTTGGCGTTTCTTGCTTTAATTGCACCAGCCAAATGAAAAACCACATCTACATCAGCACATGCAGGTATAAGTGAGTCTCTATCCTGCAAATCACCGATTACCCATTCAACTTTCTTTGTAAACTCTTGTGGTTTAATGCTTGTTTTTCTAGCAAGGCAGCGAACTGTCCAATTATCATTCAAAAGTGCATTAACCAAATGCTTTCCAATAAAACCTGTTCCGCCTGTTACAAATGCTTTCATTTAGACACTAACATTAGGATTTATTACGAATATTTTTATTTGTTTGAACCTGAATCAGCCAGAGTAAAAGCATCCAGATATTAGCTGCGCCCAGAGTAAAATAAAAGAAAATAGATGGTTTATAGAGAAACGAAGCTATCATCAAAACAAAAATATGAGCAGTAGGACCAATCCAACTCCAGAGATGAATCAATAATTTGTTATATATATAATATTCCTCCCGATTATATTCAATCTTTTTTGTAGATCTGGTCAGCTGAACGCTTAGATAAAATAGATACAATCTGATTAATAACTTATCAAAAGGTTTTCCCTTTACCTGTTTTAATTCCTTCAGTTCCTCAGAAAATGACCTCATATCTTCCTTTGTAGATTTGACCTCACCAAGAGCATGCGCCATAAACTCATTTCTGTAATAATCAAAGAGGATACAATGCAAACCTACAAAAAAAGCAGATAGAATTACAAGCAGCCAAGCTGAAACAGGAAAGTCAAAAGCCGCTCTCGATAAACCTATTCCTAAACCGGTATATATTGCAATCGCGCTGACGTAATCCACTAGACCATCAATAATACGACCAATGCGTGTTCCGCTATTTTTCAACCTCGCAATCATACCGTCAGAACAATCCAGGATACATGTCAGACCATAAAAAATTCCCGCAAATATAAAACTTGTTGCACTCCCCATAGCATAAAAGATTCCACTAATAATACCTATTATCATTCCCATGAAAGATATTTGATTCGGTGTAATAGGAAACCTGTAGATTAATTTCACAAAAATAAATGCTAGTGGTCTGAATATATAAAGGTCCAGAGTTGCTTCAACAGTAGTATCTTTTAATGATGCTTTATATTCTTGAAACAATGCAGACATGTATATCCTAATATTTCATTGGTTGAATCTATAATATTTTCTGAAACCTCCTCTGTAGTAAGAAATCTATGAATCTTAATATTCTAAGCAGATTTTTTTATTTATTTGCACTTGAATTACCCAGATCAAAAGCATCAAAATGTTTGCAGCAATGAGGACATAGTAAAAGAAAATGACAGGTTTATAAAGGATTGTAGATATCACCAGTACTGAGATATGAGCTGTTGGCCCAATTAATAACCATGAGTAAAGTAACATTTTATTAGAACGATAATATTTTTCTTGATCATATTTTCTTTTTTCGGAACCTTTAAAGACCTGAATATCTGAATATAATAAATATAACTTTATCAAAAGTTTCTCGAAATATTTCCCTTTCACCTGTTTCAACTTTTTCAGTTCCATAGAAAACAACTCCATATCTTCTTGTACAGAATTAACTTTACCAAAGGCATGCGCCAGAAACTCATTTCTGTAATAGTCAACGATAATACAATGGAGAGCAGTAAACATCGCTGAAAAAATCACAAGCAGCCAAGGAGAAACCGGAAATTCTAAACCGGATTTAGACAGACCTATACCTAAACCTATAAATACAGCAGTGGAATTGACATAATCCGCAAGACCGTCAATAATACGTCCGGTATGTGTTCCACTCTTTTTAAATCTTGCAACCATGCCATCACAGCAGTCTAGAACGTGCGCAAAACCGTATAGAAGCCCAGCATATACAAAACTGGCAACATTTCCTTTAGTATAAAAGATCCCGCTTATGATTCCTGTCAACATAGAAAGAAACGATACTTGATTTGGCGTTACAGGAAACCGATAAATCAATTTCATAAGAATGAATGCCAAGGGTCTGTAAAAATATAAATCTAAAATTCCTTCAACCGAAGTGTCTTTTAAAGAAGCTTTATATTCTTGAATTAATGTCAGGATATCACCGTTTTATATAAGACTAATTTATTTCTATATTTGGAGCCCTTATTGCTTATTCCTAAAGTTCCTTTTCATAAAGGCGGTAGGTTTTATATATACTTGTCCCATATATTTTTTCAAGGGCGTGGCGCATTTGAATATTATTTTCAAGAATCCAGGACATCTCGCCTCTGTTAATGCCATGTTTTATTCCATTCTTAAAAGTTTCATAATAAAAAACTATATCTATACCTTTATTACGGTGTTCTTTTAAAACACCCATAATTAAAATACGTGCACATTTAATTTTACGGCTGTACCATAAAAGCTTAAAAATTCCAAATGGAAAAAGCCGTCCATTAATCTTTATTAGAGCTTCATTAATGTCAGGAATGGCAACTGATACTCCGACAGGCTTACCATTAATTTCAGCAATAAGTGCCATATCAGGGATAACAACTTGTTTAAGATTTTTCTTTAACTCATCGACCTCATTTTCAGTAAGAGGAACTGCTCCCCAATTTTCAGACCATGCAGCATTGTAAACAACATCTATTCTTTTTACTTCTTCATCAAGTTTTTTAATATTAATAGGCCTAACAGTGAAATCGCAGGACTTCCTTATTTTCTCAACAGCTTTTTCTAATCGCTCAGGTATCTTTTTAACTCCGTGAATTTCATAGGCATAAAGGTCCATAACTTTATCGAAACCAGCTGATTCAATCAAAGTCCGATAGTACGGGGGATTGTAGGGCATCATAATTACCGGTGGTAAATCAAAAGTATCAATTAGCAGCCCACACTCCTCGTTCTGAGAGTAATTTTCCGGACCCCGCATTCTTTTTAATCCTTTATCTTTTATCCACTCTCCTGCTTTTTCCAACAATGCATCTGCAACTTCCTGATCATCAATAGATTCAAAAAAGCCAAAGAATCCGACACTATCATTGTAAATTTTCAAATGATTGTTATTATTAATAGCAGCAATTCGCCCAACAATTTCACCATCTCGTCGTGCTAAAAAGAACTCAGCATCCGAGTGCTCAAAAAAAGGGAACTTTTTCTTATCGAATGTCTTCTTAAGTTCGGAGATAAGAGGAGGAACCCAGTTAGGATTGTCTTTATAAATCTCCCACGGCAAGTGGATAAATTGCTTC
>DAOUYY010000097.1 GCA_030665885.1 Fidelibacterota bacterium | reverse complement strand
ACTTAATACAGTCGTGTTTGGTTCGGGGTAGAGATCTCTCACCTCGTGTATCGAATTACCTGATGGATCGTGAAATTCCGGAATATTCAAGGTTATATGGGGTATACCTATCTCAGTTAAATTGACATTATTTCGGATACGGATAGTCATCGACCCTGAGGAAACAGTTGCGCTTGTAATTTTTGAGCCAGAGGTAACATTGATTTCACCATCTTCAATAATCGGTTTCTGGCTGACTTTCCCTTCAAAGGCTGAAAAGGTAATCTGATCACCTGGTCTATCTCCGTATAGAGAAATATGAACTCCTACGCTATCGTTTTCAGTAATTAGTACTTTGTTGGGGGCAGTATCCGTTGTTAATATTTCATACTGATAATCAATCTTTTGATCTTCAACATCCATAACGAGAGACCAACCTGAAATATCAAACAAACTATCTCTTGCATTTAGGGGAATTTGAATAGTAAATGGCTGTAGAGATTCGTCTTTCAAGGAATTAATAGTAAAATAAATATCACCATCTAAAGGAAGATTGTTTTCAATATTAATTGCAAGAGTACCGTTCATTATCTCTGCTCTTTGAAGTTTATTATCGGAATCAACAAGATTAATAGTACCCGTTGTATCAATAGACTGTTTTGGAATAATAGCCTTAGCCGATGTCACTTCCAGATTTGTTGCCTGAACCTGCACCACAAAGCTCGAATTACGGGATGTTGAATTATTCGTTATATTAGCGTCTCCTGAACCGGCTACAACTCCCGTAATCTGAACTATAATACTGCCGGGTAATAATTTGCCTGCTAATGAAATTGTTTTTTCTGCGGATTTACCAGAATCAATACCGGTCGTCCAGGTAGCATTGGCGCTATCACTTTCGTTACCACTGTAGCTACCATAAATGATTGTACTATCGGATTTTAACAGCCTCACTGTGATTGGAGCGCCCAGTTCAAGAACAAGATCATTGGAAATTGTAATGACGAGTAGACCATCTGAAAAATCCGCATTACTGAAATTATCAAATGTAACTTCTCTGTATATTATTGGAAAATTTGTTCCCTTAGGTATCATCACTGTGGCACCTTCAGCAACACCAGATGTGTCCACAATTTCGGTTAAGTAAATCGGATCAGTACTCTCCACCTCAGTATTGCTTAGCGATATTTTCCCCAATTCTGAACTGACATTTTTACCAAAAGGCTCAACTCCCACTTCCTCTAATTGAGAAGAATAGTGTTTGGTTGATCCATCAACTGTTACATCATCGACAGATTGAGTAAAGGACTGTTCGATGTCACCAATATTCAGCTGTTCACCAACTTCCACTTTTTCGATTTCAACTTCATCTTCATAAGCATAAATCGAATCTCCATTTGTGCCATAAGGAATACCAACAATAAGTGAATCGTCCAGAAGTTCATCTAAGGTTATAGTCTTTTCTAGTAAAGGAATCTCTAATGTTACTGACCAGGAAGGTAAATCAGATTCTTCAGGCATTTTCATCTGGCAGTAGTTCAATAATAAGGAGATAGTTACAACACCAATGATAATAACTTTCTTCATATTTTTACCTTTCAACTATATTTTTCTTTAACCAATAAACGTATCAAAGATATTTTATTATTACAAGATAAATAAGATTCGATCACATGAATGTGATATACGTCTCAGATGTTTTATTAATTTTTCCCCAATTAGTAAATTTTAAAAAATAATCTGTAGTTTTATCTTTCCAAGAGCTTTATTTGAAATGAGAAAGTAATCCGCCATCTGGCAGAACAAAACTAGGACAACAAATTTCTTAAGTAGATTCTTCCAGAGTAACTTTACCTTTTCCTAAACGAAATAATTACTTCGATAATGAGACAAACAGTTAAAATAATTATTACCGATGCCACAACAATAAGAGACCAAACCTTTTGTTCTGCTTTAATGAACTCAATCATCTGAATAACAATTGCAATAATCGTTGTTATTAACATAAATAACATTGGCCATAATGTTACATGATAATTTACTTTTTTACGGAATAGATATATCGTAACTACGAATAAGCCTAATCCGGCAACTAATTGATTAAGTGATCCAAATAATTTCCATAAAACTAATCCAATGGATTTGCCACCTGATTTCATCAATGCAAAATATCCTATAGCTGCAACGGCAATAATAGATGCCGTATATCTATTATTCAAAAATTTAATTTTATATGACCGACCAATTTCTTCAACATTATATCTTAAAAGCCTTGTTGCAGAATCCAGGGTTGTTAATGCAAAAGAAACAACCATTACCGATAATAATACTTTTCCAATTTCAATTGGTATCCCCAATTGAGCAATAAATAAAGAAGCACCCTGAATGAATGCATCTAACTTCGGCTGAAGTCCACCTGCTATTGACCAACTTGCATAGTGTTCGTTCCAAATTTTAGCACTGCCAATACCAGCAGTAACGGCTAATATAACCAATGTTGCTAACATCCCTTCAGCCAGCATCGAGCCATATCCAATAAATCTTGCATCACGCTCATTATCTAACTGTCTGACAGTAGTCCCTGAAGATGCCAGACAGTGAAACCCGCTTATTGCGCCACAGGCGATTGTTACAAAAAGAAATGGAAATAGTGACGGAAGATCACTGGGCTCGGCGTTTATTATGGGTGCCACTATGGTTGGATGTAATATTAATACTCCCAAAAACATTGTTATCAAGCCAAAGTAAAGTAAAAAGGAGTTGAGATAATCCCTTGGCTGTAAAAGTATCCATACAGGGAGTATTGATGCTAAAAAAGCATATACCAAAAGTATATACGACCAATTAGTATTGCTAATACCGGTTATAGGAAATTTAATACCAAGAAAAACTCCCCCGATCATAAAAATCAAACCTATAATTGTAGTTATTATAAAAGGTGTATTGTATCTATTTAGTGCAGTTCCAATCACCAAAGCGATAGCTATTAATCCAAAGGTGGGAATTATCCCTTGTGGATACATTTTAAACAGAATTGTAATTGTAAGAACAAAAACTCCCATTGCTAATGCCAACATAAAAAATATTATTACCTGTAAAATAATTTTTATACGTTTTCCAACAATTTCTCCGGCTACTTCACCAATGAATTTTCCTTGATTTTTCAAAGAAACTGCTAAAATACTGAAATCATGTACTGCACCTAAAAACATAGAACCAAAGAACACCCATATAAACGCAGGTAACCATCCCCAAATTACACCAATTGCCGGACCAAGAATAGGCCCCAATCCGGCAATCGTCGCAAAATGATGACCAAAAAGTATTGACCTTCGTGCTGGAACGTAATCAACTCCATCTTCATATAAATGAGCGGGAGTTTGATTTTTCGGGTCTAACTTGAAAATCTTATCTCGAAGATATTTTCCATAAATAAAATATGCTAAAATATATCCAACTACTGTAATTAATAGTATTACTGCTGCATTCATAACTATTCAGTTGTAATAATTCTTAAATTATACCAATAATATATTTATTTCGGTATTTTAATTATAAGCTGTTTTTCAATTACTTCTGCTATTCCTTCTGGGTATAAGCCAATATTTCTTAAAAGAAGGTCTCTTTCACCCTGCTCAACAAAATTATCCGGAATCCCAACTGAAATGACTTTACAATTAATTCCTGAATCGGAAACGAATTTATTTATATTCATTCCAAAGCCGCCTTTGACTGTATTTTCTTCAACAGTTAAGATTAAAGAATGAGACCTGGCAACTTTCGATAGCAATTTTTCATCAAATGGCTTTATAAATCTAGCATGGATAACTGTTGGTAAAATACCATCTACTTTTAAGAGCTCAGCGGACTGTTTCGCAACATTAGTCATCGTACCTACAGACAATATTGCTACATCTTTACCATTAACTAATACTTCCCATGATCCTATCTTTAATGTTTTTGGTTTCCGGTTTTCATCGAATACTTCACAAGTTGCCTTAGGATACCTGATTGCAAAGGGCTTTTTCGACTGATCCAGAGCCGTATATAAAATATCCCGTAGTTCATTACCATTTCTTGGAGCTGATATAATCATATTTGGAATAGTATTGATATAACTAATATCAAAGGCTCCATGATGTGTTGGACCATCAGCTCCAACTAGACCTGCACGGTCCATAACAAAAACCACTGGAAGACTTTGGAGAGCAATATCATGAATAATGTGATCATAAGCTCTTTGTAAAAACGTTGAATATATTGCTACAATAGGACGATAACCACCAACTGCTAACCCCCCCGAGAATGTAACTGCATGACCTTCAGCAATCCCTACATCAAAATACCGATCGGGGAATTTTTTAGAAAATTCTACAAGCCCCGTGCCCTCGCACATTGCCGCTGTAATAAAAACAGCTTTTGGATTATTTTCCGCAATTTCACAGGCTATTTTTCCAAAAGCTTTTAAAAAAGGAGGGGCAGAAACCTGTTTTTTCTCTAATGAATCTTTAACTTTTAGGGGACCTATCCCATGATATTTTGTAGGGTCTTGCTCAGCACTGAGCAATCCTTTCCCTTTTTTTGTTATTATATGTAATAATACCGGATATTTTAAATCTTTTACACTTTGAAGGGTTCTAATCAATAGCTTAATATCATGACCATCAATTGGCCCATAATATCTAAAACCAAACTCTTCAAAAACAAGTCCCGGAGCAATAAAATTTTTCAATGATTCCAGGCTCTTCCTTCCAAAGGCGCGAAAAAAACTAGTACCTTTTGGAAGTAAAGCAAAAGAGTTCCATACCTGGTTTCTGAAACGTAAATAACGTGGACTCAGCACAATTCGAGTCAGATAACTGGACATAGCTCCCACATTACGCGATATTGACATCTCATTATCATTTAGTATTACTAAAAACTGTCCTTTTATATTGCAGATATTATTTATTCCTTCCCAGGCTAATCCACCTGTAAACGCCCCATCCCCTATTATAGCAGCAATTCTATTTTTATCACCTTTCAAATCACGAGCAGTCGCCAACCCAACAGATGCAGAAATTGATGTACTCGCATGTCCAGCTCCGAAAACATCGTATTCGCTTTCCGAAGGTTTGCAAAATCCACTAATACCACCATATTGTCTTATAGTTTTAAAAGCCTCCCTCCTTCCTGTCAAAACTTTATGTGCATAAGCCTGATGTCCAACATCCCAGATCAATTTATCATCAGGAGTATTGAACACATAATGAAGAGCAATTGTTAACTCTATTACTCCAAGACTTGGCGCAAGATGCCCACCGGTCTTTTTAACTGTTTCTATGATATAACTACGCAACTCCTCGCTAAGAATTGATAATTCAGGAATATTAAGCGATTTAATATCCTTTGGAGAATTTATCTTCTCTAATATTTTGTATTCTGATTTTGAATTAGTCTTATCCATAATGAATCAATCTTTTAAAACAAATTATTTAAAAAATATTCATGTATCCGAGTATCCTCTGTTAGTTCGGGATGAAATGTGGTTAGCAAATTATTCTTATATTTAACAATAACTGCTTCGCCATTTAATTTTCCTAAAATCTCAATTTCCTTCTTGTAATAGAATATTTTAGGAGCTCGAATAAACACTCCGGGAAATGGATTTTTATCAAAACTAAGTGCAACTTTTTGTGTAAAGGATTCTACTTGCCGACCATAAGCATTTCTCTCAATTTTAACAGGAATACGTCCTAAGGTTTTAACTTTATCATCTCCAGACTCCTCAGATAAAAGAATCGCACCAGCACATGTACCAAATATTGGTCCGGGAAATTGCTTTAGTTTTTCTCGCATACCAGATTCATCTATTAATTTCAGCATTGTCGTTGATTCACCACCTGGTATTATCAAACCATCACAAGAATCTATCTGACCTGAGTATTTCACTATCTCAGAATTTACTTTAAGTAAATCCAGTATATTCTTGTGTTTCCAATATGCTCCTTGAAGTCCTAATATACCAATTATCCTGATACTATTTCCAATATTCAAATCCAACTCTTTTATTCCTTTCCAAGTAAATCAAACAAATTCAGTGTGAAAATAAAAGAAAAATTGCTTTCCCGTAATACAGAAAATTGCCAATCAATTAAACGAAACCCGTTTGGCTTCGCGTATCGAAGAAATCCCATTTGGAAAAATGGGTTTGTTTTTTGCTACTGCCAACTGCCCATACTTCTACCAACCCCTATTAGCCAGTCTTTCTTTTTCTGGTATCTCAGCAATATCTAACCCTTTCATAGCATCTTTGAGCCCGGCAGAAATTTCAGAGAGTTTTAAAGGATTATCATAATAAGTTGTAGCCAATACAATCGCTCTTGCTCTTGGAGCTGGATCATCCGATTTAAATATTCCGCTACCAACGAAAACCGATTCAGCTCCCAGCTGCATCATTAAGGATGCATCAGCCGGTGTTGCTACACCTCCAGCGGCAAAATTCGGTACAGGTAGTTTTCCAGTTTTCGATACTTTTTGGACAATCTCAAATGGAGCACCCAAACGCTTTGCCTCTGCCATCAGTTCATCATCCGACATAGTTGAAAGTTTTTTAATTTCAGATTGCACTCTCCTCATGTGACGAACCGCTTCAACAATATTACCGGAACCAGCTTCACCCTTTGTCCGAATCAATGCAGCACCTTCTCCAATCCTACGCAGTGCCTCGCCTAAATCACGACAGCCGCACACAAATGGTACTTTAAAATCGTACTTCCAGATATGATTTTCTTCATCAGCCGGTGTAAGAACTTCACTCTCATCAATAAAATCAACTTTAAGTGCTTCAAGAATTTGTGCTTCTGCAAAATGACCAATTCTGCATTTAGCCATAACAGGTATTGAGACTATATTTTGTATTTCTTTAATAACTTTCGGGTTAGACATCCGAGCAATCCCACCATGTGCACGTATATCAGCAGGAATACGCTCAAGAGCCATAACCGCAACAGCACCTGCTTCTTCAGCAATCTTTGCCTGTTCAGATGTTGTAACATCCATAATTACACCACCTTTAAGCATTTCAGCGAGCCCTACTTTAACTTCAAATGAACCTTTATCCATTACAATCACTCCTTAAATAAACCTTCTTTAAATTTACGTATCTATCAGGGAATTGTGGCGATTTTTTTTGCTACTTCTTTAACAATAAATTCTGGCGTAGAAGCTCCTGCGGAAATCCCAACTGAAGAAACAGTATTAAACCACTTTGAATCTAACCCTTCCACTCCTTGAATTTGATATGTATGAATATTTATTCGCTTTGAAATTTGTGTTAATCTCTTTGTATTTGCGCTTGTAAAAGATCCTACAATTATCATAACGTCATGAGCTCTCGCAAGTTCCTTTACTTGCTCCTGTCGTTTGCGAGTCGGTGAACAAATTGTATTTACGAATCTAAGGTCTTCTATTTTATAGGAAAGAATTGAAATAATTTCACTTACATCGTCAATTAGTTGAGTTGATTGAACAACAGCTCCTGCCTTTCTGATGTTTTTTAATTCTTTCGCTTCCCTCCGATTAGATATTACAATAGGCTCTTTTACCTGACTTGCAATTGCTTCTACTTCATCATGACCATGATCACCAATAATTATTACTTTTCTGCCTTCTTTCTCTAACATCTTTGCTGATTTGTGAATCTCGAGAACTAAGGGGCATGTAGCATCAATAATTGTTAAACCTTTTTGTCTTGCTTTTTCCCATATCTCAACTTTTGTTCCGTGGGAGCGGAAAAGAATCGGCGTGGATTCATCAATTTTATCGATATTATCTATTACAACAACACCAGATTTTTCGAGTTCTTTAACCACCTTTTCATTATGAACAATATCACCCAGCATAACCACCTTGTTATATCGTGAAGCAGCTTCTCTGGCTTTTTGTATTGCTCCTTTAACTCCGGAACAGAACCCAACATCCTTAGCAATTGTTATTTTACGAACCATATTTTGTATCTCTACATCGTGTATTTAGAAATAATCACCATAAATCCGTTTAGCCTATTTCTAATTACTATTCAACCCTATTTTTGCGGTAGTGATTTTTTTCTGAGCCTGATATTTTCCTTTCTTATCAGCATAAGATACCCTGCATATTTTATCACTTTCAAAAAATATTACCTGACAAATTCCTTCATTAGCATATATTTTTACTGGGAGAGGTGCTGTGTTAGAAATGGCAATGGTGACATATCCCTCCCACTCCGGCTCAAATGGTGTAACATTAACAATGACACCACAGCGGGCATAAGTTGATTTACCCTGACATATAGTTATAACATTTCGCGGAATCCGAAAATATTCTATACTGCGTCCAAGAGCAAAACTATTAGTAGGAATTATACAAACATCACCTTTAAAATTTACAAAAGAATCTTTTAAAAGATTCTTTGGATCTATATTCGTGCTAATAGAACCGGTAAATATCTTGAACTCATCAGCAATTCTCATATCATAACCATAAGCTGAAAGACCATAAGAAATTACACCCTTGTTTATTTGACCTTTTTCAAATGGTTCTATCATCCTATGTTTTAATGACATTTCCTCTATCCAGTAATCAGATTTCACACACATAATTTATCTCCATATAAATCAATTCTTAATTTTTAATTCTTAATTTTTAATTCAACATTAAACATTCACCATTCTTAATTCTTATTTCTTCCACCCACTTGGAATACCATAATAATGAACAATAATAATTATTGGCGAACAAGAAATACTTCCCGGATTAATTCCTGGTTCACCTTCAGGAATGGAAACATCCGATTCTGAAAAATATTCTTTCCACGCTGGAAAAGTACTATCTGTAGCAGGGTCTTTGAATGTCATCGGTTGTAATTTAAATATTGGCTTTCCACTATTAGCAAATAAAAAAATCTCATAAATAAGCTCAGAGCAGTAATAGGCATCATTGTTAATATCAAATACTTTATCATAAGGTTTACCGATTAAGGAATAAGCTTTTCCAATCGCAGAAGGTATTAGATTACGATACTTTTGCTTTAAGCGTCCCACAACAACTTTTGGTTGACCACTTAAATCAAGACTATGTCTAAGAAAAACCTCTAAATGAGTTGTATCCACTCCGGTTAGCTGAGCTTCAATAACAACAAAATTCTCAATACTATCTCCTGCAACAATACCAATATGTGAAAAATTTGCTCCATTATATCCCTGTGTAACTTTTTCAATTGCATCACAAAAGGGACCACAGTCAAGGTCCTGAAAAAGCAAATCACCC
>DAOUYY010000090.1 GCA_030665885.1 Fidelibacterota bacterium | reverse complement strand
AACTGTTAGTTCGTAGTTGAACCGTAAGGTTCAATAAAAAACAATCCTGTATAAATTTAAGTTCCGTTATGATCTCTGTCATAACGGAGAAACATCCAGGTACTCTGGTATAAGTAAGCTCATACCAGAACTAAAAAAGTAAGGATAATAAAGCACTTGACGAATCATCCATATCTTGTGCAAAGTCCATAATAGACAATACTGAGTTACTAAGGAGAGCGTTTAATAGGTTACATCATCTTGAATATCGAACAAGGAATACCGAATTTTGATTTTTGAAGTAAAATTCATTATTCACAAATCGATGTTCCCTGCCTGACGGCAGGCAGGCTTATTCATTATTCAAACTATTCTCAGGATTTTAAAAGATTACATCATGGACAATAAAAACCTGTCTACCGTTAGTGTACACGACAGGTAAATAGGATAAAACTGAAGATAAATTCACCTCAAAATGCAATCAATAAATAGCACCTATTAGTAAAAGGATATATTTGTTGATTTGGCACAAGGTTCATTAAAAATTCTTTGTCTCATTTTCAATAGAGTGTTAGCTTTTGGGCGATTTTTACTAAAATTATATTTGTAATAATATTGAATAATAAAATATTGTTTAAATATCTACAGTTCCTTTTTATTTGTCTCATTTGGGGCACTACTTTCGCTATGATAAAAATAGGTTCGGATGGTACGCCGCCGATGGCAGGGCTGGCGCTTAGATTTTGGTTTGCTGTTCTGATTCTCTTTATAGCTATTATTTTATCTAGGCGGAAAATTAATATGGATAGAGATTCCATAAAATTATATCTATCTGTTGGATTTTTTAGTATGACTTTAAGTTATTATTGTACCTATTGGGGAATGCAGTACATACCGAGCAGTCTATCTTCGGTATTGTGGGCGACTTTACCTTTATTTATTGGAATATTTGCACATTTTTTAATACGTGAAGAGCGGCTAAATTGGACTCGGATTTTTGCGATTGTTGTTGCAATAATTGGAGTAATAAGGATATTGTCAGATCAAAAGATTGTAATTAATTCTCAAATACTTGTCGGCAGTATTGTGGTTTTATGCGGTGTGATTGTTGGGGCTTATCCTAATGTTTATGTTAAAGCAAAAAAGAAGCCTTATGATCCAGTGGTTCTAATAGCAATTGCGATTTTCATTGGTGCAATTTTTCATTCAATAGGTGCAACTGTTTTTCATGAATGGTCCAAGATGGTATGGGATTTTAAAAATATTGGCTCAGCCGCTTATCTGGGAATGTTTGGTTCAGCAACTGCGTTTGTTATTTATTACTCACTGTTGAGAAATATATCGGCAGTTAAACTCTCTTTTGTTACTTTTATTACCCCGATATTTGCATCTTTAGTTGGATGGGCATTTTTGGGTGAAACGATAACTTTACAGGAAATTTCTGGAGTAATACTTATATTCATAGGGTTATTAATTTATGATTCGAGAAAGTACTATTCCTTTTTGACGGGAAAGAATTAGAAAGAAAGATTTTATTATAATGGTTAATAAAATTAAAACAGTTTTTGTTTGCAATGAATGTGGTGCCGTTCAACCAAAGTGGGCAGGCAGGTGTTCAGAGTGCGGCGCATGGAATACAATGGTAGAAGAAAAGGTGCTGAAAAAGCCCCGGTCCACAATGCACACCGAAAAACGTGATCTCGAGCCGCTTGAATCAAAAAACGCTCAAAGACAGATACGCATTATGACTGGCATAGAGGAATTCGATAGAGTGCTCGGTGGTGGGTTTGTTAACGGTTCTGTAGTATTGCTTGCTGGTGAACCCGGGATAGGGAAATCAACCATAATGCTCCAGATTTTAGATAAATTAGACGGCGAAAAATTCCTCTATTTTTCCGGTGAGGAATCAGAGGAGCAAATTCGGTTAAGAGCAAACCGTCTTTCTATTAGCGATCCAAGGATTTTAGTGGCATGTGAGAACAATCTTGAAAACGTTCTGTTTCAGATTGACCAGCATAAACCGACTGCAGTCGTTATAGATTCTGTCCAAACTTTGTATTCTGATGCTTATGATAATGTGCCAGGCAGCATAACTCAGGTTCGTGAGTGTGCTGGCAAACTATTGAGACAAGCCAAGGAACTGGGTATAATAGTCATTTTTATAGGACATATCACGAAAGAGGGTATGATTGCTGGACCAAAAGTTCTGGAGCATGTCGTTGATACTGTTTTATACCTTGAAGGGGCAAAAAACAATTTTTATAGAATGTTACGTTCGATGAAAAATAGGTTCGGTTCCACCAATGAAGTGGGCATTTTTGAAATGAAGAGTGAAGGCTTAATCCCCGTCGGGAATCCCTCCCAACTTTTTTTATCAGAGAGGAGGGAACATGTTGCCGGTTCCGCAGTTGCGGTCAGTATGGAGGGAACAAGACCATTTCTGATTGAAGTACAAGCTCTTGTCACTCATACATCCTATGGTACTCCTCAGCGAACTGCGAACGGTATTGACTATCGAAGGCTTTCTATGTTAATTGCAGTGCTTGAGAAAAGAGTTGGTCTGCCATTGGGAACGCAGGATGTTTTTGTAAATCTTGTCGGTGGTCTTAGAATAGATGAGCCTGCTATAGATTTAAGTGTTATAGCTGCAATGGCTTCGAGTTTTAAGGATATTCCGCTAAAAAGTTCATCAGCAATGATTGGTGAAATCGGGCTCGTAGGTGAAGTGCGTTCAGTTCCTTTTATTGAGCAAAGGGTTAAGGAAGCAGCAAAACTTGGATATTCCTCGATATATGTTCCAAAAAGCAATGTCAAAATGTTGAGAAATGTTTCGCAAACGGAGGTTATAAGTATTGATTCGATTAGCCATCTTTTTAGCAAGATTTTTTAGTTAAACATCTAATGGACATCTCAGAAATATCTCTTACGAGACTAATAAACAATTATCAATTATCAATTATCAATCGACGATTAATAAAGAGAAACGCAGATATACGTAAATGAAATTCTCCATTCAGGCAAAAGATCAAAAATCAATGGCGAGAGCATGCAGTTTTGTAACCGATCATGGAGTCATTGAAACCCCTATTTTTATGCCAATTGGAACTCACGGTGTCGTCAAAACGCTGACTCCTGATGAACTGGAAGATTGTAGATCGCAAATTATTTTGGGGAATACCTATCACCTTTATTTACGTCCTGGAATAGAAGTGATAAAAGGTGCCGGTGGACTTCATAGATTTATCAGTTGGAAAAAACCTATTTTAACGGATAGTGGAGGTTATCAGGTTTATAGCCTTTCACATTTAGGAAAGATTACGGATAAGGAAGTGATTTTCAGATCGCATATTGACGGTTCTCAGCATAAACTATCCCCCGAAATTTCGACGGAAATCCAGAACGTGCTGGGTGCAGATATTGTAATGGCTTTTGACGAATGTACACCTTATCCATGTGATTATGAATATGCTAAAAAGTCTTTGATACGTACTTATCAATGGGAAAAACGCTCAAAAGAAAAGTTTGATAAACTTTTGCCGATGTATGGACATAAACAGTTTTTATTTGGAATTGTGCAGGGCAGTGTATATCCCGACCTTCGTCAACAGAGTATTGAGGAGTTAAGTGAGTTGGATTTTGACGGTTATGCCGTAGGAGGATTGGCAGTTGGTGAGCCAAAAGAACAGATGTTTGATATTCTTAAATCGATATCTCAAAACTTACCGGAAAATCATCCGCATTATTTGATGGGAGTAGGAAAGCCGGAAGATATTGTCAGAGCAATTGAGTTGGGAATTGACATGTTTGATTGTGTTTTACCATCTCGTAATGCAAGAAATGGAACGCTCTATACATGGAAGGGGCGTGTAATTCTAAAGCAATCGAAATATCGGATGGATTATGGTCCTCCTGATGAGAATTGTAGCTGCTACACGTGTCGGAATTTTTCGAAAGCGTACCTGCGTCATTTGTATATGAATGGTGAAATGACCGGTTTGCGTTTGAATACACTTCATAACATGCATTTTTTTCTTGAACTCGTCGGCAGGGTACGTGAGGCAATTAAAGCGGGGAATTTTTCCGAATGGGAAAAAGAATTTTTCTCAAAATATCCTGTAGAAACTGATCACTGGGAGGAAAATGCACTTCGCAGGGAGGAGCGTCGGAAAAAGCATCTTACGGAAAATGAGAGGGCATTTGGAAAGTAGAAAAGAAGAAAGTGATACTACAAAGTTTATATTGAGAAAAGGTGAATTTAATCAAAGAAATCAAAGAGAAACTTGAGTCTTCCAAAGGAATCCATACAGGAAAGTACGCTATTAAAAGTAAATGATAAACTTTCAGATTATACCAACGAACTTAACTCAAGTTTATTAGGAGCTTATATATGAAAACCTATCAGATGTTTCTCAATGGTCGATTTTGTAAGAGAGGTGTTCTAAGAGATATTGTTCAGCCATATAACAATAAGCCATTCGCAAAAGTATATTTTGGTGAAGAAGATATTATTAGCGAGGCTATAGATGGAGCTGAAAAAGCTTTTCAGAAGATGAAATCTACTCCCGCCCATGTTATTTCTGATATTCTGAGAAAAGTGTCTGAAAAGCTGAAAGAACGCTCGGAAGAGTTCGCTAACATTCTAGCGCTTGAAGCGGGAAAGCCAATTAAAACAGCACGGGGGGAAGTAGGACGTGCTGTTCATACCTTGATGTTAGGTGCTGAAGAGTGTCTTAGAATAACCGGGGAAGTAATTCCTATGGAACAGAAGCCATACGGTGAGGATAGATTTGGGATGGTTAAAAGATTTCCAATTGGTGTTATTGGAGCGATTACGCCATTTAATTTTCCACTGAATCTTGTAGCTCATAAACTTGCTCCAGCTCTTGCTGCAAAAAACACTGTTGTACTAAAGCCCGCATCACAAACTCCTATATCATCACTTCTACTTGCAGAACTCTTTATGGAAGCCGGGCTTCCTGCAGGTGCATTGCAAGTAATTCCTGCAAAAGGTAGTGCTGGTGAAATTCTGGCTTTTGATCCAAGAGTTAAGATGTTGACGTTTACGGGAAGCCCAGTAGTTGGCTGGCATCTTAAAAAATTAGCATTCCGAAAAAAGGTTGCTCTTGAGTTAGGTGGAAACGCAGGAGTAATTGTGCATGAAGATGCGGATATAGATCCGGCAGTTGAAGCAATTGCTAATGCTGCTTTTTTATACTCCGGTCAAAGTTGTATTTCAGTTCAGAGGGTATTTATTCATCAGTCAATATATAGGAAGGTTGTAGATGGCTTGGTAAAGAAAGCGGAATCATACAAACTTGGCGATCCAATTGAAGATAATACTGACATTGGTTCTATGATAAGTGAAGATGAGGTAAGGCGTGTTGAATCTTGGGTTGAAGAAGCAGTTAATGAAGGAGCAAAAATTTTAACAGGAGGAAAGCGAGAAGGTTCAATATACTATCCAACTATTTTAGAGAATACCAAAGCCGAGATGAAAGTGAACTGCCTTGAAGTATTCGCGCCTGTAATAACCGTTACTCCTTATGTGGATTTCGAGGAAGCAGTGAAAGCTGTTGACAATTCAAAATATGGTTTGCAGGCGGGTGTATTTACAAAAGATATAAATAGAATCCGATACGCCTTTGAGAACATTGAAGTTGGAGGTGTAATTATCGGAGATGTTCCTACATACAGGATTGATCACATGCCCTATGGGGGAGTTAAAGAATCTGGAAATGCAAGAGAAGGTGTACGCTATGCTATAGAAGAAATGACGGAGCCGCGGCTGATGGTTGTGAAGTTTGCGGGAGAATAACGAAGGTTAGGCAGAAATTCTCTGTTTCTCAACAGGCATTTTCGTCATAACCAATTCAGTTAAATCGATTTTCTTACTGGCATTATCGATGTCAATACCCACTATGTTTCCATTGGAATCATAATCCAAGACGATTCCTTCAGAAATCTCACGGCTATCAACACTGGTTTTAGTTGAAAGATCAATATACCGGTGGATATTATATGAAATATGAATTGTATTTCCACTACGTAGATGCAAACTGTATAGTTTGCATTCCGTCGGTAGCCGGATTTTCAAGTCGAATCCGGCAGCTGCCGGATTGACGCTACTTTTTAAGTCTAATCAGTACATCCGGAGGACTAAGAACAGCATCTATATTCTTTTCCATAACGTGAGTATATATTTCAGTGGTTTTTACATTTGAATGTCCCATTAGTTTCTGGAAAACCCTGATGTTAACCCCATTTTCAAGTAGATGTATATCGTAATTATGCCGGAATGTATGACATCCAACTCTTTTTGTGATGTCTGTACGCTCCACAGCTCTCTTCACCGCTTTTTGTAAGCCAGATGCAAGAATATGGTGCTGATAGATATTGCCAGAGTGAGTGTCAACAGAGTGTTTTAATGATGGAAATATATATTGCCAGCCAAATTCACGATTCTCATTAGGATATTTTCTTTGCAGCGCATAAGGTAAATAGACCTTGCCAAATCCGTCCGAGAGATCTTGTTTATGAATCAGGGTCACTTTTTTAATTTATAACTTTAATTGATCTTTAATTTTTTACGGTAAAATTGTTACCCTGTCTTTATTTCCTTTTCCATCTCGCACAACGATCCGGCTATATGAGAATTCAACGTCCTTAATGCGGAGTCTGACACATTCCATAATATTGTTGCAATTAATAGCGGGCATATTGCTTATATGATAAATGTGCCGGGAGTGAGCTCCCGACGCCACTAATGCTAAAAGTTTTGTCTATTAGATTTTATATGATTTGCACAGAATATCATTGAAAATCGATAAAATTTTAGTGATATTTAAATGTTATATGACAAACTATAGAATAACTTATTAGCCACATATAAAGTCTGTATAAATATGAAATTACAAAGTGTAAAATATGGATTACAAAAAACATTTTAAAATGTACACCTGGTGTTGTTGGATAGTTGGCTTTTTTGCATTTCTCTGGGTTTTACTCAAAACCGGAACCAATCCAAAGCGACTATCATATCCCTGCCAACAAGCAGCCATGCCTGTTGCTACAAATTGGCTTTTGGCAATGATTGCATTTTTTATCTGCGGTCTGTTACTTCTTCAGGCATCAGTTGCCATTTCTCAAGAAATTCCCAAACGAGTCTATCTGACACAGCGCCTGCAAATCAATTCCCCAAAAATCGATGGCAAACTGGATGACGCTTGCTGGTTAGGTGGTGACGGGTGGACTGGTGATTTTATCCAGCAGCAGCCCAATGAGGGGGAAGCGCCATCACAAAAGACGGAATTTAAAATTTTATATGACAACACAAACCTGTATGTTGCGATTCGAGCTTATGATCTGGAACCTGAAAAAATAGATATCCGTGTCTCTCGCCGTGATGACTTCGCAGGAGACTATGTGGGTATCTGTTTTGACAGTTATTATGACCACCGGACCGGATACGAATTCAATTTAAATGCAAGCGGCAGTAAAATCGATCTGATCCAGATGGACACGGGCGCTGACTGGTTCTCTGATAAGAACTGGGATGCCGTGTGGGACGGCAAGACAGCTATCGAAGACTCAGCCTGGACTGCGGAAATGCGCATTCCGTTAAGCCAACTTCGCTTTGCCAAAAAGGATGAACAGGTGTGGGGACTTCATGTCTGGCGTTGGCTTCATCGTAATGGGGAAGAGTCCCAATACCAACTCATCCCGCTCGATTCTCAAGGACGCGTGCATCGTTTCGGCATTTTAAAGGGCATTCGGGACATCCCTAATCCAAGACGGGCGGAACTGCTGCCCTATTTGCGAGGCAGCTTGAACCGGTTTGAACCGGACGCGGCAAATCCGTTTGCCGAATCCGGACAAAAGTGGGGACAAGGTTTAGGTCTCGACGGCCGAATCGGACTTTCCGGAAATTTCAATCTTGATTTCACGATCAATCCAGACTTTGGACAGGTGGAGGCTGATCCCTCTGAAGTCAATTTGACTGCCTTCGAAACTTTTTTTAACGAGAAACGCCCGTTTTTTATCAAAGGCAAACAGATGCTGGAATTTGGTCTCGACGAGCAGTCGCTTTTCTATTCACGCAGAATCGGTTGCGCTCCGGGGTATGATCCTGATCTGAAGGAAGGCGAATATGCGGATGTGCCGGATAATACCACCATTCTAGGTGCTGCAAAAATTACTGGCAAGACATCCACCGGCTGGTCGCTCGGCATTCTGAGCAGCGTAACTTCAAAAGAGTCGGCTGAGATTCAAAACGGCACTGATTCATATCAGGAAACGGTTGAGCCCCTTTCTAATTATACAGTTGCCAGAGTGCAACGAGACTTTGCAAAGGGCAATCACTTGCTGGGTGCAATGGTTACAGCTGTGCACCGTCAGATCGGAGACGAACATCTGAATTTTCTTCCGAAGGCCGCTTATACCGGCGGTTTCGACGGAACGATGCAATGGAGCAACCGCACATACTATATCAATGCCAAGGGAGTATTCAGCCATGTCCGTGGACATCAGGATGCTATTGCCCAGCTGCAGCACTCATCGGTGCATTATTTTAATCGAACGGACGCCGATCATGTCAAAGTCGATTCATCCCGAACGTCTCTGACAGGTACTGGCGGAGAGATCGAGATCGGCAAAGGCGGCAACGGCCGCTGGCGGTTTGGAGAAAAAGTGGCGTGGCGGTCTTCTGGCCTTGAACTTAACGACATCGGATACCTGCGACAGGCTGATTTAATCGAGCAAGAGACTGAGATCGCCTATGTGGTGAACAAACCCACCGGTATTTTGAATAACTACGAAGTGTCAATTGAGCAAAACAATCACTGGAATTTCAACAGAGAATTCCTGCAATTCGGCATAGAGCTTTTTGCCAATGTTCGCTTCAAGAATTTCTGGAGCATGCACGGATTTATCGAACGTGAACAGAATCGTGTTGACACACGTCTTCTTCGTGGCGGACCTGCCATGCGACTTCCCAATGCCACCATGCTCCATTATCACATTATAAGCGATTCCCGTAAACGTGTCCAGTACAATTTTGGAGTCTTCAAGTCTTTTTACAACGACGGTGTTTCTGATGAATTGAGTATTTGGCCCGATCTGTACGTCCGCGCGTCAGACAATTTGGCTTTCTCTTTAAATCCCCGCTATACGGTGAATCGAAACAATTGGCAATATATAACAACAGAATGGATGGATGGCGCTTCAGGCAAAACTCCTCGTTACATTTTGGGTTTGATCGATCAGAAAACATTAAGCCTCACAATCCGGCTCAATTATTATGTGACTCCGGATCTGTCCATTCAGTATTACGGCCAACCGTTTATTTCATCCGGGCATTATTCCGATTTGAAACGGGTCACCGATCCGAGAGCAGAATCATTTGAAGATCGTTATCTCTCATTGAGCGGAGACAAGATTCAAGTCAATCCCGAAACCGGTGATATTGATGTGGATGAAAACACAGATGGATTACTGGATTATCAGATAGAAAATCAAAACTTCAATTTTCGGGAGTTCCGTAGTAATTTAGTCCTACGATGGGAATACAAAACAGGATCAACCCTCTATCTGGTCTGGACACA